>JAOAHW010000204.1 GCA_026415015.1 Syntrophorhabdaceae bacterium | reverse complement strand
ATTTTTAAAAATATAGTAAAAATCAGAGATAATAGCCTCGTCATAGGCAAGGATATCAATAAAATCACCTGGAATAACAGAGGGTGAGGTCTCAATTATATTTAGATATTCAAGGGTCTGATTTAACTCATGATTAAGATGGTTGAATATTATCTCTCCCTCATTTATAATCAGCCTCTCCATATTATTTTTTATTATCCTGTATTGAAAAAAGCCTGTTATGGCAATCAAGAGAAAAAATATAAAAAATAGTAAAGGGAGGAATAACAGTGTCTTTTTATCTGCCCCATTCATGTCCTATACCTGATTATACAAATTTTTACCTTCTTTAAAAAACATTCTTTTGTGGATACCCCAATTTTTTTAAAAAAGAAGCCCCTCAAATCTATTTAGACGATTTGAGGGGTCATAGGGGGGAGGGGTGAAGAAGTATATGGAGATAGGGCAGGTTTTTTCCTGCCCTTTTGTATCTTTAAAACCCTGGCTGTCCAAAACCCCTGCCTTGGCCAGGCCTGCCATATCCCATCATACCGTAACCTGGACCTGGTCTAAATTGATTTAACTTGTTCAACTGCTCAGGGGTCAAAACCTCTCTCTGCTCTACCCTCATCTGTGCCCTCCTGTCCTGTAGTTTGAGCCTTAAGGCATTGAGCTCCTTCTGTTTGTTCAGAATGGTTGTCTTATCTGCTTTAGGGTCAGCATAGAGGGATTTTAATTCAATGCCCTTCTGGAATATCTCATATCTCAGTTTCTCTGTATCTGTATGAAATCTTTCCCTTATCTGCCAGAGTCTTTCAGACTGGTCTTTTGTTAGATTAAGCTCTGCCTGCATCCTGCAGAAATCACCATAACCACGTCCACCTCTTGGTCCAAAGGCAAATACAGTAGTTGTGAGCGCGAGAAACATAACAATCATTATACCTATCATCAATCTTTTTCGTGTCATCTGAGACCTCCTAATATATTTTATTTACCTGCCTATCTAATATGCAAGGCCAGTGCCATAAAACTATAATTTATAACTATTTGATATTATTTAACATTTTTTTAAATGGTCCTGACAGTTAGGAAAAAAATGTCGAATCGTGGAGCTGTATCGACAATAATGTCGAAGAAATCTTATATTTTGTTATTGTAGAATTAAAAAATTTTTTTTAGATTATCTCTTAAGAGGTTATGCAAGACAAAAAAGGAGGGATTGTATGAAGCTAAGTGAATATTTTGAAAATACACAGGGCAGAGGTGTCCTTGCCACGGCAGATTCAAAAGGTTTTGTTGATGTGGCAGTGTATTCAAGACCCCACTTTATAGATGAAGAGACCATAGCGTATATTATGACAGGTAAATTGACCCATGAAAACCTAAAGACCAACCCCCATGCAGCATATCTATTTATGGAAGCAGGAGAAAAATTCAAAGGGAAAAGGCTCTATCTCACCAAGATAAAGGAAGAGACAGACCCAGAGGCAATAGAGAAGATAAGGTGGAGAAAGTCATATAAAGTCCCTGATGACCAGAAAGACGAGACAAGATACCTTGTATTTTTCCATATTGATAAGGTTTTGCCCCTCATAGGCGATAAGGAATAGCTATGCACGATCATAAACGACCCAGTGTAAAGGCATTTTTTACCAACCTCCATGTGAAGATGCCTTTATGGAAAAAGTGCTGGCTCCTTATAAGGAACAATGGAAAAAAGATAATATTCTTAAAGAGTTGTTGTGGCCACCCTGGGGAGCCTGGTTGCTGACAGGAGAAATAATTCCGCCAGGTGGCGGAAGATAGATAGAGGTTTTTAAAAAAGAAAGTTGAGGAGGTAAGACGGATGAAGAAAATTATTTTAAGACCTTGCATACTTTTATCTATAACCTTTATATTTTTTATAACCCTTTTTTCTTTTACAGGCGTAAAGATCGTGTACGGTGATGATTCCATGGATACAAGGCATCTTGTAGACAAGGCAAGATTAACCCTTGAAAGTTTCATCAAGGCAAGGGAGATGGAAGGGTTCAGAGGGCTTGCGAAAAATGCAAAGGGTATATTTATTGCCCCTCAGATATTAAAGGGTGCAGTAATATTTGGTGCATCAGGTGGTAGCGGTATCCTTGTTGTCCATGATCCAAAGAAAAATACATGGGCAGGCCCTGCCTTCTATACCTTAGGTGAGGCAAGCTTTGGATTGCAGATTGGGGGTGAGGCAGCTGAGGTCATCATGCTGATTATGTCAGATAGGGGTGTATCTGCCATGCTTTCAAATAGCGTAAAACTCGGCGCAGATGTAGGGATAGCCATGGGCCCTGTAGGTGTAGGTATAGATGCATCCACAGCCAATGTGAGTGCTGATATTGTAACCTTTTCCATGTCAAAAGGCCTCTACGGTGGCATATCCCTTGAGGGAGCCTTTATTAAGACCAGAAATGGCTGGAATAAGGCATATTATGGGAAAGAGGTTACACCCACAGACATCCTTATTAAAGGTAATGTAAAAAATCCCCATGCCTCTACCCTTATAGAGCAAATTAAGACTTTGGTGGAGGCCAAATAATAGGATTGAAAGAGGCTGTGATAAGACCCTATAAAAAGGGTGCTACCTCTTTTGCCTTCTTACTGTCACAGTCTCTCCACCTATTCCCCAGTTGTCTGTGTCTACCTCATCAATAATAACAAAGGTTGTCTGAGGGTTCTTACCAAGGATATCCTTGAGAAGCTCTGTAACGCCAGCAATGAGCCTTGCCTTTTGTTCAGATGTTGCCCCTTCTTTTGTTATCCTTATATTGACATACGGCATAGATACCTCCTGATTTGAATTAATCTTATCCCATTATAATACGAGACCTTACAAAAAAAGTGGTATGATTTTCTAAATTAGCATATAATTACATACACTGTTAAAAAAATTAAGAATAGTTATGCAGAGTAGCAATATCAGAAGAGATAGAATATTACATTCAAGGGAAAAGATATTTGAAAGGATCGCAGAAAATGCGCCCTTTGGTATAGTGTTTATTGAAAAGTCAGGAAGATACAGCTACATGAACCCTAAATTTATAGAGATGTTCGGCTATAGACCTGATGAGATACCTGATGGAAAGGCATGGTTTTCAAAGGCCTACCCTGACCCTGAATACAGACGCCTTGTTATAAAAATATGGAAAGAGGATTTAAAAAACCTCAAGATAGATGAGAAACAACCAAAGGTATTTAATGTCACATGCAAAGATGGTGAGGTCAAGACTGTAAATATAATAACAGTCCACATAGGTAATGAAGAGTTTATATGCGCCTTTGAGGATATAACAGAAAGGTTGAATATAGAGAGTGCGCTAAAGGAGTCAGAGGAAAAATTCAAAAACCTTGTTGAACGTTCTATAGCAGGTGTCTATATTATCCAGGATGATGTGTTTAAATATGTAAACAGACGATTTGCTGAGATCCATGGCTATACAATAGAAGAATTGATAGACAGACTCGGGCCAAAGGACATGGTAGTCCCTGAGGATCTACCTCTTGTTCAGGAACAAATAAGAAAAAGGATTTCAGGTGAGGTGGAGACATCCCATTTTTCCTTCAGGGCTAAGAGAAAAGACAATCAGATAATCCATTTAGAGGTCTTTGGTTCAAGTATGACATATCAGGGAAGACCATCCATAATCGGGACATTGATTGATATCACAGAGAGGGTAAGGGCAGAAGAGACAATAAAACATATGGCATACCATGACATATTGACAGGCCTGCCTAACAGGGTGCTTCTCTTTGACCGTTTTAACATGGCCATTGCAACAGCCCAGAGGAAAAGAGAGAAAGTAGCCATTATGATGATAGACCTGGACAGATTCAAAGAGGTAAACGATAAATTCGGACATGATGCAGGCGATAAATTCCTGCAGGACATTGCAAAGAACATAGAAAAGATAATAAGAAAGACAGACACTGTGGCAAGGATGGGAGGCGATGAGTTTATTGTTCTCCTTCCAGGGATATTACATTTGGAAGATTGCATGGTTGTCTCCAAAAAGATACTTGAAGTGTCAAAGAGGCATTTTAAGGTCGAAGATATAGATTTCTTTGTTACCGCAAGTATAGGAATATCAGTCTACCCTGATGATGGAATAGACCCTGATGTTTTAATAAAAAATGCAGATATAGCATTATACCGTGCCAAAGAGAACGGAAAAAACAGGGTCGAGTTTTATAAAAACTAAATACTTGAAAACAAGGCATATTAATTTTATAATAGGCATTCTATGAAGTTTGAGGAAGGCCTTAAAAAACTTGAATCAATCGTCAAGGCCCTCGATGAAGGCAACATCCCCCTTGATGAGGCACTTAATATCTTTAAAGAGGGTCTCCAGTTAACAAAAGAGCTTTCCAAGAGGCTTGATGATATAGAGAAAAAGGTTGAGATCTTGATAAAAAAAGAAGACGGTACAATGGAGAAAAGGCCTTTTTCCCAGGAAGAGGGGCAATGGAACTCTTAAGATTTTTTCACGAAAAGAGGATAATTATTGAAAATACCTTAAGGGATATATTTGTGTCCTTTGGGTCTACCCCAGGTGTGTTGAGAGACGCCATGGAGTATATGCTCTTCTCTAACGGTAAGAGAATCAGACCTATCCTTGCCATAGCTGCATGCGAGGCCAAGGGTAAACCAAGCGATGACCTATTGCCTATTGCATGTGCCTTAGAGATGATCCACACCTATTCCCTCATTCACGATGACCTGCCAAGCCTTGACAATGATGATATTAGAAGGGGGAGACCCACATGCCACAAGGTCTTTGGTGATGCAGTGGCAATACTGGCAGGGGATGCCCTCCTTACCGAGGCCTTTAGAATCATAGTGGATGATAGATATACATACAGGATAAGCCCGAGGCTGATAAGGCAATCAGTTTATGAGATTGCCACTGCTGCAGGGGCAGATGGCATGGTAGGAGGTCAGGTTATGGATGTTCTATACGACGGCAAAGACGGGACAAAAAATATACTCCACTATATCCACATGCACAAGACAACAGCCCTAATTAGGGCATCTGTAAGGGTCGGGGCAATAATCGCAGGTGCTAAGGCAAGGGAACTAAAACACTTTACAAAATATGGTGAGTGTATAGGTCTGGCATTTCAGATCATGGATGATATCCTTGATGCAGAGGGTGATGAGGAATTGGTTGGCAAAAGACTAAAAAAAGACACAGGGAAGCAGACTTATATAAAACACTATGGTATAGCTGCATCAAAGATAAAGCTTGAACAACTGATAGAAGAGGCAGTAAAATCAATAGATTTTCTCGGAGAAAACTCAACTATACTCAAAGAGATAGCAAGGTTTATTGGCAACAGGTCTGTCTGATGTATCTTGAAAAAATCAATCTGCCACAGGACTTGAAAGGGCTTACCATACCTGAACTGACTGCCCTTTCAGATGAGATAAGAAAATTAATAATAGATGTGGTATCAAAGACAGGGGGGCATCTGTCCTCAAGCCTTGGTGTAGTAGAGCTTACTATTGCCCTTCACTATGTCTTTAACACACCAAATGACAAGATTATATGGGATGTAGGACATCAATGCTATGCCCACAAGATATTGACAGGTAGAAGGGATAGGTTCCATACACTGAGGCAGGATAATGGTATAAGTGGATTTCCATCAAGAAAGGAGAGCGAATACGATGTATTTAATACAGGTCATGCCAGCAACTCCATCTCTATTGCTGTAGGTCTTGCAGAGGCAAAAAAGAAAACAGCAGAGGATTACAAGATTGTAAGTGTTATAGGTGACGGGTCTCTGACAGGGGGTATGGCCTTTGAGGCCTTAAACCATGCAGGCCACTTAAAAAGCGATATTATTGTCATACTCAATGACAATGAGATGTCTATCTCAAAAAATATTGGTGCCCTCTCATCTTATCTGAACAGGATAATGACAGGTGAATTCGTCACAAGGACAAGGGAAGAGATTAAAAACATGCTTAAAAATATCCCTGCCTTAGGGGATAAGGTCTATAAGGCGGCAAAACATTTAGAGGAATCCATAAAGGGTTTTATCACCCCTGGGATACTCTTTGAGGAATTAGGGTTCCAGTACTTTGGCCCTGTGGACGGTCATAACTTAAACTATCTAATAGACACACTGAAAAACATTAAAAAGTTGAGAGGCCCAATCCTCATCCATATTTTTACAAAAAAGGGCAAGGGCTATACCCATGCAGAGGATGACCCCTCCCGTTTCCATGGCGTATCAACATTTGAGATAGATACAGGTAATTCAAAACAAACAGGTCTAAGCACTTACACAGATATCTTTGGTGAGACAATTATAGAGCTTGCAGAGAAGGACGAGAAGATCGTTGCCATAACCGCTGCCATGGGTTTAGGGACAGGTCTTGATAGATTCTCAAAGGTCTTCCCCAACAGGTTCTACGATATAGGTATTGCTGAACAGCACGGCGTTACCTTTGCCGCTGCCCTTGCATTAGGGGGCATGAAGCCATTTGTGGCAATATACTCCACATTCCTCCAGAGGGCATATGACCAGATAATCCTTGATGTATGTCTTCAGGGTCTTCCTGTTGTCTTTGCTGTTGATAGAGGTGGCTTAGTAGGTCAGGATGGGCCAACACATCATGGTGTCTTTGACCTATCTTATTTTAGACATATACCCAATATAATAGTTATGAGCCCAAAGGATGAGAA
>JAOAHW010000145.1 GCA_026415015.1 Syntrophorhabdaceae bacterium | reverse complement strand
CAGATGTGTATAAGAGACAGGTATACATGCAGCACACCCTTGAACAGAAACGGGCGCCTGTCTGCCTGTCCCTTGAACCCACACACTGGATGAAATAAAACCTCTTTGGGACATTACCATTTATCCTTATCTCACCCCCTGTAGGTCCTGTGACAGAACAGAGCCTCTCAAATTCTATCCCTGTCAATACACCTTCAAGAGAGCCGTATCCAAATTCCTTTTTTTCAGTTGGGTCATAGAGGTCAAAACCAGATGCAACTACAATAGAATCATAATATCTATCCAATATCTCTTCTTTTTCGCTGAAATCTATGGCATCAGGTCCGCATACTTCAACACATGCCTTTTTACACTTTCCCCTTGAGAGAAAGAGACAACCCATATCATCGATGAGATATTTCTGGGGGACAGCCTGGGGAAAGGGTATGTAGATGGCTGGCCTTTTGCTGAGATTGCAATCGAATTCGTGTCTTATCCTACCTTTCATGACACATGCATCTGAGCAAAGCCCGCAGGCAGTGCACCTTGATATATTCACATACCTGGGCCTCTTTTTTATCTTAACATTGAATCCCCTATTAGCCCTTGATACCTCCATGGGGCTGGAGAGGGTTAGTAGTTCTATTTTGGGGTTTAAGGCAACCTCTACCATCCTTGGGGTTAAGGTGCATGATGAGCAGTCAAGGGTGGGAAATGTTTTATCAAGCTGTATCATCCTCCCGCCTATGGAAGACCCTTCCTCGAGCATGGTGACCTCCACCCCGCAGGAGGCAAGTTCAAGACCAGCAGTTATCCCTGCTATGCCGCCGCCTATGACTAATACACGTCTAACAGACAATTATTCACCCTTATTTAGTTCAATGGAAAAGATAGCCTGCATTTTATCCTTTCAGGAGTTCTTTTAGCTTGTCCCTTACCTTATTCATATCCCCTACAATCCCATAATGGGCATACTGGAATATGGGGGCCTCAGGGTCTTTGTTCACTGCTATTATGCACTCTGAGTCCTTCATACCTGCTATATGCTGGAATGCACCGCTTATGCCCATGGCAAGATATACCTTTGGCCTCACAGTCTTACCTGACTGACCAACCTGTCTTGCCTTGGGTAGCCACAGCTTATCCACCACAGGCCTTGAGCATGACAGTGTAGCATTTAAAACCCCTGTTAGCTCATCATAGGCAGGTAGTTCATCTTTATTGCCTACGCCCCTACCCACTGACACGAGAAACTCTGCCTTTGTTATATCAATTTCAGTCTTCTCCTCCTCTACAAACTCAATAAATGCCCTATCACTGTCTAAAAATACACCCACTATGGTCTCCTCTTTGGAGGCATGGGTCCTCTCTTCAATAGACCCCCTGAATGCACCACTTCTTACAGTAATAACCACAGGCCCCTGCCCAGGGACTGCAAATTCACCGTATACCTTATCAGAGTAATAGCTCTTGTAGAAGGTCTTTGCATCCTTGTCCATACCGTTTACATCTGTTATTACAGGGAGTTTGAAATAGCCTGCTATATAGGATGCACACTCTGTACCTGATGAGGAATGGGTGAGTATTATCACATCAGGCATACTGAATCTTTCTATGACCTTATCAAGCAATAGGCAGATGTTCTTTGGTGCGGTAAACAACTCCTCTTTGATATCTGTCTTAATCAATACATCTGACCATCTTTCATTTACAGGATATTGACCATCAGGCAAGAGCATATACACTGGTTTTTTCAACATATGGGCAAGGCCAAGGGAATCAAGATTCCTCTCCTCAAAGACACCTCTTCTTACCTCAGAGATAATAAGTGTGTAACTCACTGGAGCACCCCCTTTTCTTTAAGTATGCCTAATAACTGTTTACACGTATCCTCTAACTCACCCTGGAGGATGACTGCACCTTCTTTCTTGGGCGGGTAAAACCACCTTATGACATCTATGAGGCTACCAGCTCCTCCATCTAAGTATTTATCTGCCTTAAAATATTTCCTCTCCACCTTAGATGCCTTTCTTATCCCCATGATGGATACATACCTCGGTTCGTTTATACCACTCTGGATGGACAAAACACAGGGCATCTTTATCTTTATTCTCTCCTGAATACCACCTTCCAATTCCCTTCTTAAAATAATGGCATCATTCTGGATTTCATCTATACCTATAACCATAGATGCGAAGGGCAGCCCGAGCATGGCAGCAAGAATCCCACATGTAACACCAAACTGGTCATCCTCTGCCTGAACACCGCCAAAGATCATATTAAATGAAAGATTCTCCTTTTCTATGAATCCCTTAAGAAGCAGTGCCCTTGTAAATGGGTCATTGACTACCCCCTGGGACTCGATAAGGCAGCCATCTTTTGCACCCATGGCTATTGCCCTCCTTAGGACCTCATCGGATTCCATATCACCTATAGAGACCCCTGTTATTACTCCCCCCTGTTTTTCACAAAGCCTTACAGCCTCTTCAACAGCATAGTTATCCCAGTCATTCATTCTGAAAGGAACCCTTGATAGATCCACAGATGTGCCATCAGGGGCTATCTTGAGTTCCTCTTCCTGTGTTACAGGCACCCTTTTTGTAAGCACGATAATATCCATTTATATAACCTCCATAAGTATTTCTGATATATCCTTCACAAAAAGTCCCTTCTCCTTTGCCGGGTCTTCGAGGTTCATAAGACAAAAAGGACAGGCTGTGGCAATGGTATCAGCACCTGCCTTCTGCGCATCAGCTACCCTTATCTCACCATTTCTCTGGTAAGGCACCTCCACATCGAAAAACATCCTACCACCACCTCCCTCGCAGCATAGGGATGTCTCCCGTGACCTGGCGAACTCACGGACCTCTACATTGTTTAAGCTCTTTAAAATATCCCTCGGCTCTACAAAGACCTTGTTCTGCTTCCCAAGGAAACAGGGGTCGTGATAAATAATACCTCCTTTAAGAGGCCTTTCAGTCTTCAATGCACCTTCTTTTATGAGATTTGATAAGACCTCAGTATAGTGCATAACCTTAATCCCCATATCTCCATACTCATTCTTCATGGTATTCATGCAGTGTGGTGAGAGGGCTATTATCTCCTTAACACCATATTCTTCAAAATTTGCCTTGTTTTCCTCCATAAGTTCTTCAAAGAGGCCGAGCTCTCCAATGCGTCTTATCTCGTTTCCACAACAGCACTCCTCCTCACCAAGTATCCCAAATTCATACCCTGCCTTATTCAGTATTGTCGCCACATTTACAGGGATCACCATACACCTCGGGTCATAAGCATGGATACAGCATGAAAACAATAGTCTCTTATGTTCTGTCTCAGATATGTGGGGGACCTTAAAGTCAAGTTTTTCAGCCCAGTCACCCCTTTTTGACCTTGGTTTGCCCCATGGGTTTTTCTGGACAAAGGTGCTCTCCAGTGCCTTCTGGATTGTCACAGGTATATCCCCGTTTTCCACCATAGAGGACCTTATCTCGATTACGACCTCCGAGGGCTTCACATCCCTTGGACAACGTAAAGTGCAGGTATTGCAGGCAGTGCAATACCAGGGCAATGCCTCTTCTATGGCATATTTAAACTGCCTCTTTCTCATGAGCATCCTTATATTAAAAGGTGTCCTCCCTGATTCAGGGCAACCGCCTGTGCATTTGCCACATTGAATACAAACCAAGACACGGCTTGCTGCCTGTTCCTGCATATTATGACCCCTTTATATTTAAGTATGTGTCTTCCATATCTGTATTATATATGCAATGTCTATACCATACACCATTGAAGTTCGTCTCCATAATAAATTTAGCCTGTTATAATTTAGGCTCATTATAATCCATCCATCTTTATGTCCCCTCTTTACACATATGTATCAAAATGATACAATTTGTGCAATATTTATACAACAAAATGTTTCTTTCCTCTCAATGTAATTGTGAAGAAAACACACATATGAACCTATGGCACTTAAATTGCTATATTTTAGAAAGGGAAAGAAAAAAAGGAAAAAACATGGGCATTAAAAAATCAATACAGACAGAAAAGGCACTTCAGGAGTCAGAGAGGAAGTTCAGAAACCTCGCTGAAAAATCTGTGGTGGGTATCTATGTTATACAGGACAATGTATTTAAATATGTCAATGCAAAATTAGGTGAGATACTGGGCTATAAACCTGAAGAACTCATAGGAAAAGCAGGTCCTGATAAGCTAGTCCACCCTGAAGACTGGCCCATGGTGAGAGACAACATACAGAACAGGGTTACTGGAAAGGTTGAGTCTGTCCATTCTGAGTTCAGGGGGGTGAGAAAGGACGGTGAGATATACTATGTAGAGGTCTATGGCTCAGCAACTGTTTATGAAGGCAAACCTGCTGTGATAGGTACCCTTCTTGACATAACAGAGAGAAAAAAGACAGAACAGATGCTCATAGAGGCAGAGAAGCGCTACAGAAGTATATTTGAAAATGCTGTAGAGGGCATATTCCTGTCTCTTATACACATCT
>JAOAHW010000078.1 GCA_026415015.1 Syntrophorhabdaceae bacterium | reverse complement strand
TATGGCAGCCCCTACCACACCTGCCTTTTTAAGTCTCCTTGCCATATCATCTGTTATCAAGGTCCCGTTTGTGGCAATTACATTGGTGAATCCTGCCTTTTTAGAATGCTCGAGAAGGTCAAAGATATCAGGCCTTACAAGTGGTTCATTATCTGTATAGACAAGCATCCTGAATTCATCTACTTTTGCAAGGTCATTAATAAACCTCTTTGCCTCCTCTGTTGTAAGCTCATCTTCAGCAGGTCTGCCTGACTGGGCATGGCAGTGTATGCACCTCAGATTACAGGCACCAGTCACCTCCCAGGCAGGATGTGCAGGAAATCCAATGCACCCCATGCCAAATGCACCTGCTGCTACAGGTAGCGATTTGATACTGTGTCTAAAGAACCATCTATTGAAACTCTTCCAGCCAACAAGGTGCCTGAAATAAAGAACACTCGTTATCTGCTTCAATATCAGTTTAGGTGGCCAGAATATGCCTTTTAGATTCACAGCTTTGATATCAGAACCCCTTTCATGTTTTTTAAAATATATAGCTTAGTACATAGGCAAGGGTGGTTGCGAGATTTACTGTCAGGGTTAGCCCGCATATGAGCTCAAGGGTCTTCCTGTTTTCATATTTTTTAAGGAATACCATAGCTATCAAAGAGACCTTTATGAGAATAACTGGGATATAGAAAAGAAGTGCTATCTCAGGGACACCTTTAAAAACAGAAAGGACAAAAAATACAATAGAAGCCACACTCATAAAGATATAAAGATAGCCAGCCTTTGTTTTGCCGTATCTTACAACAAGGTTACTCTTTTTTGCAATAATATCTGCAGGATAGTCAGGGAACTCATTTATAAGTATGACATTGAAGATAGTACATGCTATAGGGATAGAGACCCAATGGACTGTTGGGCTGAATTCTCCAATTTGAAGATAGAATGATACAGCCACTGGCAGCCAGCCATAACATATGCCTATAAGTATCTCTCCCACCCCTCTTGCCACCCATCTTATGGGCATCATGGAATAGAAGAACCCTGATATTATACCAAATACGCCAAGGGGTATTGTCCAGGTACCTGTTTTAAAATAGAATTGGATTATAAGACCTACAATGACCGTAAGACCAAGGGCTATATAGCTTGCTGTCTTTGCATAGGAACGGGGCAGTATACCCTGGGCTATGACCTGGGTTCCGCCAGCGAATGCGCTCTTTCCATAGACAAATGATAGCCTGTCCTCTTTTATATCAGAATATTCACCGTTGTAATAGGTGCTGAGCATAATAAGTATGACCGCCACTGTGCTCAGAAGAAACAGGGACAGATTGAATACATTATGCATCCTGTATGCCATTATAGCACCCAGGAAGAATGGCAGGACACCCACGGAGTGAAAAGGTGGTCTTGACATCTTTATAAAACCTACGATGAGGTTATTTATTGATATACTTGTATCTGCCACTGTCATGTAGGACATTTAAATAACACTGCTTTTATCAGATTGTCAAGCATGAAGAATAGAATACCTCATTGATATGTTAGATTAAATTTCAACGGGTTATTAAATTTATGGCCCACTAACGCTATAGACTTTTATACATTATTACTCATCCAACCTTGTCCTCTATTTGGGTTGTCCCCTATGGGTTTTTTAAAGCTAATATATCTTCTAAAGGACCGACCTTAAATTCTCCTGATAACTGCTAATTTTTGAGTATTTAAAAAAAATCTCCTCGCTAACTCAATAAATTGGCATATTTTCTCTTGTAAAAATAATTACTTTATT
>JAOAHW010000031.1 GCA_026415015.1 Syntrophorhabdaceae bacterium | reverse complement strand
GGTTCATATAAACCCCCTCCAAAATAGTCTTTTTGAGATTATAATCCTTTTATCAGGACATCTTCAAGGTAAATCTCATCCTGGCCATCTGCTTTGATTCATGGCTAATCAAAGATATAAACACAGGCAGATTTTACACCTTGACAAATAATAATCTCCCTATTACTATTTAAGTTATTAAATACAGGAGGGCTATTATGGACGAACAAAAAGGAGTTACTAAAAAGAGGTGGATTACTGACTGGTGGCCTGATAGATTGAATCTAAGGGTACTCAGACAAAACTGTCCCCATTCTAATCCCTATGGTGATGATTTTGATTATAAAAAAGAGTGTACAACATTAGACCTACAGGCAGTGAAAAAAGACCTCCAGGAGATTATGACAGCATCCCAGGACTGGTGGCCTGCTGATTTCGGTCATTATGGACCTTTGTTTATCCGTCTTGCCTGGCACAGTGCTGGAAGTTATCGTATCTTTGATGGCAGGGGAGGTGCAAGAACAGGTGATATAAGACTTCCACCGAGGATTGACTGGCCTGACAATGTAAGCCTTGATAAGGCCATAAGACTCCTATGGCCCATAAAACAGAAATACGGCAGAAAACTCTCATGGGCTGACCTTATTGTCCTGGCTGGTAACTGTGCCCTTGAGTCTATGGGTGTAAAGGTTATTGGTTTTGGCCTGGGTAGAGAGGATATCTGGGAACCTGATGAGGGTGCAGACTGGGGGCCTGAACAGGAGATGCTAACAGGCAAGGCACGCCATAAGGATGGTGTGCTTGAAAAACCCTTTGCTGCCACAGAGATGGGTCTAATCTATGTAAACCCAGAAGGACCGCAGGGTAACCCTGACCCTTATGAGTCAGCTAAAGAGATAAGGGTTGCCTTTTCCCGTATGGGAATGAATGATGAAGAGACTGTGGCACTGGTTGCTGGAGGTCATGCCTTTGGAAAGTGCCACGGTGCAGGCCCAGATACCTATCTTGGCCCAGACCCTGATTCATCCCCCATAGAACAGCAAGGCCTTGGCTGGCAATATAACTACAGAAGCGGCAAGGGCCCAGATACCTATACCTCAGGTTTTGAGCTTGCCTGGTCTCCCACACCTACCCGTTTCGGTATAGGCTATCTCCATCTACTTTTCAACAATGAATGGGAATTGACAAAGAGCCCTGCTGGAAAAAACCAGTGGGTAGCCAAGGGTGCCCAGGCAATAATACCAGATGCCCATGACCCAAACAAAAAGCACCCGCCCATGATGCTCACAGCAGACCTTGCCTTCAGGTTTGACCCAGAATATTCCAAGATTGCACGCCGTTTTCTTGAAAACCCAAAAGAGTTTGAAGAGGCCTTTGCAAAGGCATGGTTTAAACTCATCCACCGTGACTTAGGTCCCCGCTCATGTTACTTTGGCCCTGATGTCCCAAAAGAGGTCTTTCTATGGCAGGACCCAATCCCTGAACGTGACTATGATTTAATTGATGAAGAGGATATAAAGAATCTTAAGGCCAGGATTCTATCATCTGGACTTGGCATATCTGAACTTGTATATACTGCCTGGTCTTCTGCCTCTACCTACAGGGATTCAGACAGACGTGGCGGTGCCAATGGAGCAAGGATTCGCCTTGCACCCCAGAGGGACTGGGAGGTGAACCACCCAGAAGAATTATCTAAAATCCTGTCTCTCTATGAAAAGATTCAAGGTAATTTTAATGAAAAGAACAAAAATGGCAAGAAGGTATCTATTGCAGACCTTATAGTCCTTGGTGGGTGTGCAGCCATTGAAAAGGCAGCAAAAAATGCAGGCCTTGATGTTTCTGTGCCCTTTGTCCCTGGAAGGGTAGATGCCACAGAGGCAGGGACAGATGTGGCATTTTATTCAGCCATGGAGCCCATGGCCGATGGTTTTCGCAATTACATAAAAGACCCTGATAAATTCAAGGCAGAGGCTCTCCTTATTGACAAGGCACAACTCCTTTGCCTTACAGTCCCTGAGATGACAGTGCTTTTAGGGGGGCTTAGGGTCCTTGGGGCAAACTATAACCACACTAAATACGGTGTATTTACCCATAGGCCTGAGACACTGACCAATGATTTCTTTGTAAATATCCTGAATATGGAGACCCAGTGGCAGCCTGTAGATGATGCAAAATATGTCTTTAATGGATATGAGAGAAAAACAGGGGCACTAAAATGGTCAGCCACAAGGGTGGATTTGATCTTTGGGCATCACAATGAGCTCCGTGCTGTCTCAGAGGTCTATGCTGCCGCAGATGGGATGGAAAAATTTGTCAATGATTTTATTGCTGCATGGGATAAGGTCATGAACCTTGACCGCTTTGACCTGATATGGGGTTAATCTTATGGAGTTTTAACAAAATGATTCCCATAAGGGGTGTTTTTTGCTAATATAGAGGTGATTATGGTTAATGTGGTTGATATAAACTGTGATATGGGTGAGTCTTTCGGAGACTATAAAATAGGCAATGATGAAAAGGTTGTCCCCTATATAACATCTGCCAATATTGCCTGCGGTTTCCATGCCTCTGACCCAAATGTAATAGACAGGACTGTAAAGCTATGTAAATCAAACAATGTCATGTGTGGGGCCCACCCTGGCTATCCTGACCTTATGGGTTTTGGCAGGCGGTTTATGGATGTGGCAGAGGCAGAGCTTATAAACTATATAGTGTATCAGGTAGGCGCTGTTAAGGGCTTTACAGACCTATACGGTGTAAGACTACAGCATGTAAAACTCCATGGTGCATTATACAACTATATGGTAAATCAGGAAGAGCTATTCTTGAAGATTATAGATGCCTTGAGAAAGGCCTTCGGCGATATAATATTTTTAACCCTCGGCACAGGTAAAACAGTAGAATTTAAAAAAAGATGTAGTGGGCTGGGGATAAAACTTGGCCTTGAGGCATTCCCTGATAGGAACTATACAGATGAGGGTGAACTCCTGCCAAGAAAATATAAAGATGCTGTCCTCCATGACAATGAGCTTATAGCAACACGGGCAGTCCAGATGGTTAAAGAGCAGGGTATAAGGAGCATAAACGGCAGGTGGATAGACATGAACATAGACACCCTCTGCATCCATGGAGACAATGAGGAGAGTATAGAGGCAGCGAAAAAGATAAGAGATTATATCATCAAGGAAGGCATAGAGGTAAGGCCCCTCTCTGGGTTTATTAAATAGAGGAGGGACACTTTACATTACTGAGAAGATTTTCCTGATGGATAAATTCTGCCAATAGGACTACATGGAATATCAAAGATACGGCGAGTGTGGAATAAGAATTATATTTGGGAAAACCATTGACCCGGAGGTAAATAGCCAGGTTATCAACTACTATGGCTATTTGAAAGCAAAAGACATAAAAGGTGTCATCGAGATAGTCCCATCCTTTAACACCTGTCTTATAGTGTTTGACAACACAGAGATAGAATACCAGAGTCTATTACAGTATCTAAAGGGGCTTGAGATAGAGGCCACTGAACCAGTGGACAGAGAGACACACATCCACGATATACCTGTGAGATACGGTGGGGAATACGGGCCTGATATGGAGTCTGTATCATCCTACACAGGGCTTTCAGAAAAAGAGATAATCCAGATCCATACATCCACGGTCTACACAGTCTACACAATAGGCTTTATCCCTGGTTTCCCCTATCTCGGTGCACTGGATAAGAGGCTCTTTGTACCGAGGCTTGCAACACCAAGAACCAGTGTCCCTGCAGGCTCTGTGGGCCTTGCCCAGCTCCAGACAGGTATCTATACCTTTGAATCACCTGGTGGCTGGCAGGTTATAGGCAGGACAGACATGAGGCTATTTGATCATACAAAACCACCATACAGCATCCTTAAAACAGGTGACAGGGTGAGGTTTATACCCCTATGATAGAGATAATCAATCCTGGACTCCAATCAATAATAGTGGATAATGGAAGATACGGGTTTTCAGACATTGGGGTACCAGCATCCCCTGCCCTCGATGGTTTTGCCTATAAGGCTCTCAACTATCTCACAGGCCATCAAAATCCCTCGCCTGTAATAGAGGCAATAGGCCCGATGTTCTCATTGGTGTTTCACAAGGATATGACCTTTGCCATAACCGGTGCCTGGGTAGAAGGTATCCTTGATGATAGACCCTTTACCTCCTGGCAGTCTATAAGGGTAAAAAAAGGTAGTGTTATTAAGATCAAAAGGGTCAACAGTGGATTCAGGTATTATCTTGGTTTCTCAGGTCTAATGGATATAGAGAAGATAATGGGGAGCTACACAACGAATATGGAGTGTCATTTTGGAGGATATGAGGGTAGGCCTTTAAAAAAAGGGGACATAATAAGGTTCAGGGATATAAAGGACACTGTAGAAAAATCCATTGATAGAGATGCCATACCAAATATGACCCCTCCTCATGTCCTACGGGTTATTGATGGGCCTGAGAAGGACTTTTTTAGAGAAGATTCTGTGGGGATATTTTTTGGAGCCACATACAAGGTCTCTACAAAATCTAACAGGATAGGGATTAGGTTTTCTGGTCCTACTGTGGAGTTTAAGGAAGGTGTTGAAAAAAGTATAATATCAGAGGGGATTCTACCAGGAACCATCCAGGTGCCAGGAGATGGAATGCCCTTAATACTCCTCCATGAGAGGACTGTGGGTGGATATGCAAGGCTGGGGGTTATAGCAAGGATAGACCAGGATATGCTTGCCCACCTTAAACCTGGGGATGATTTGGTATTCCAAAGGGTCTCAGTGGAAGAGGCAGAAAAAATCTGGATAGAGAGGATGAAAAAAATAAAAAATCTCTTAAAAACATGATTAACAATGTGTATAATGTATTCTGCATGAAAAATAACAGGAAACAAAGGAGGTTAGGGTCATGAGGTCATTAAAATTTATGCTTTTTATCTGTGTTTTATTTCTCTCTCTTACGATTATATCACCACCTGTGTATGCCCAGAAGGAGATAAAGATAGGTGTCCTCTACCCCCTATCAGGTGCCCTGGCAACAATAGGCAGGGATCTCCAGAGGGCAGCAGAGCTTACTGCTGACATAATAAACAACAAGACCCCTGGTGTGGATATACCTATGGCACAGTGGGGAGGTATACCAAATCTAGGTGGTGCAAAGATAAAACTCATATTTGCTGACCATCGTGGTGAGCCTGACCGTGGGGCTGACCTGGCAAAGAGGCTGATCTTAGATGATAAGGTTGTAGGACTTATGGGTGCATACAACAGTGCTGTAACAAAGACAGTAAGTGCCGTGGCAGAGAGATACGGGATACCCATGATAAATGACTCTTCCACATCCCCTGACCTCACAGAGAGGGGATTCAAGTGGTTCTGGAGGACAACCCCCCATGACAACTACTTTAACAGGGATCTGTTTGAGCTTCTCAAGGGCCTCACTGAGGGCAAGGTAAAGGGTGTAAAGGCAATACCTAAGGCACAACTCCAGAATCTCGCCTATGCCTGTGAGAACACAGAGTGGGGTTCAGGCGTGGCAAAATCCATTGAGGCATATGCAAAGGAATACGGTTTTACAATAAAAAAAGGCATCCTTTACAATGCCAACTCACCTGATTTAACATCAGAGGCAAAGGCCTTGTTATCTGTAAACCCCGATGCCATGCTCTTTGCATCTTATCTATCTGATTCACTCCTTATGATAAGGACCTTAAAAGGCATGAAGGCACAGACAAAGTTCCTATGGGGACAGAACGCAGGCTTTGAAATGGCTGATTTTGCAAAACAGCTCGGCGGTGATATAAACGGTGTCCTCACAAGGACAGTCTTTATTGACAAGATAACAAAGGTAAAAAAGGTGGCAGGTCAGGTAAATGCCCTTTATAAAAAGAAATATGGTGATGACCTGACAGGCGCCACAGCCAGGTCTGTAGTAGGTGTACAGACATGGGCATATGTCCTTAATAAGGCAGGCTCCACTGACCCAAAGGCAATCCAGAAGGCATGTAATGAGATAAATATCCCGGCACACGAGCTTGTCATGCCATGGGAAGGCGTAAAATTCGATGCAAAGGGACAGAATATCCTGGGAAGGGGCCTCATCGGCCAGTACCAGAAAAAGCCTGATGGCAGCATAAGCCTTGAGATAGTCTATCCCTTTGAACTTGCAACAGCCAATTTTATATACCCATTCCCTGGCTGGAAATAGATTTATAATAAGCAGGGGCTGTAAATATCCCCTGCTAAACCAAGATTATTATAAAGAGAGTAGAGATTTATGCTTGTTATTGATGCGCTATTACAGGGTATACTCATCGGGCTTTTATTCGCCCTTGTTGCCCTCGGTCTAACCATTATATTCGGTGTAATGGATATAGTGAACTTTGCCCATGGTGAGTTTCTAATGCTCGGTATGTATGCTGTCTATTGGACAAACTACTTTCTCAACATAGACCCCCTCCTTGCACTGCCTGTATCTGCTGCCTTAGGCGTACTCCTTGGCCTGGCATCTTATTACTGGCTTATCAGGTATCTACTTAGGGGTCCTGCCATTGCCCAGCTCTTTGGTACATTCGGTCTCATGCTCTTTTTACAGTATCTTGCCATGTTTTTATTCAGTGCTGACTACAGGATGATAGATAAGGGTGTCCTTGTTGGCAAGAGTTACTCCATTGGACCTTTTATATTTGACGGGACAAAGCTCGCTGCAGGATTTTTAAGCCTTATTTCATTTGCTGTGGTGTATTATTTCCTGTACAAGACAAAGACAGGTAAGGCCCTCCAGGCCACAGCCATAAATAAAGAGGCAGCCACATATATGGGTATAAAGACAGACAAGATGAATGCCCTTGCCTGGGCCATAGGGGGCGGCACTGTGGGTATTGCAGGGGGACTCCTTGTAAATTTCTACTATGCCTATCCCATGGTGGGTATACTCTTTGTTATGATAGCCTTTGCCTGCGTTGCCCTGGGAGGGTTTGGCAGCATCAAGGGCGTATTTTTTGCAGGACTTCTTGTAGGTATTATCATGATGATATTCCCTGTCTTCGGACAGATTATAGGCTCAGATTTTCTGGGCCCCCATTTTAAATTTACAATAGTATATCTCGCCTACTTTATAATAGTTGTAGTGCGACCACAGGGGTTATTCGGATGGAAAAACTAAAAGATGCCCTTGATTTCAGTGATTTTTCAAAGACAGAGAGGGTCTGTTTCTATATATTCACAGTCTTTCTCCTTGTCTTCCCATGGCTTGGGGTAGGCTCATTTGTCAAGACCGTAATGATACAATTCATGCTCTTTTCCCTTTTTGGGATGGGGTGGAATACTATAGGTGGATACGGTGGTCAGGTTGAGCTTGGTAAGGCACAATATGTGGGTATAGGTGCCTATACTGTTGCCCTTATGATGGTGTGGTGGAAGGTCCCGTTCTGGATATCCATGCCCATAGGTGTGCTTATTGCCCTGGGATATTCCTTTATAATAGGGTATCCCCTTTTCAGGTTAAAGGGACACTATTTTGCCATTGCCACCATATGCACATCCCTTGTCCTCAAGGATATATTTGATAACTGGAATCTTGTAGGTGCTGCAAAGGGCATAGAGCTCCCCATACATGAGCACCCTGATTTCTTATACATGCAGTTCAAGTCAGATACATACTACTATTACTTTATAATGGGGCTTTTCTACATAGCCATCTTTTATATGAACTGGTTCAGGAAATCAAAGTTAGGTTATCAGTTGAGGATGATAAAGGATGATGAGGATGCAGCAGAGAGCCTGGGCATTGATATAAGGTGGTGCAAGATAAAGGCCTATTCTATTGCATCTGCCTTTGTGGCTGTAGGCGGTGGGTTTATGGCGGTCTATAACCTCTATATAGACCCTGCCTCTGTTATGGAGCTCTCCCTGTCCATAAAGATTGCCCTTATGGCCATGCTTGGTGGGGCAGCATCACTGTGGGGCCCTATAATAGGCGCTGCATTTCTCGTCCCCCTTGACAGGTTTTTAGGGAGCTGGCTTGGCGGTCACAAAGGCCTCACAGGCATAGATTTTATGATATACGCCATGCTTATTATGATTGTCTCGGCATATCAGCCAAAAGGTATCTGGGGCATCATTGAACAATTCAGAAAAAGGGGTAGATAGCTTGGCTTTCCTTGAGGTAAAAAATATTGTCAAAGACTTTGGAGGCCTTGTGGCAAACAACAATGTCTCCTTTGAGATAGAGAAAGGGGAGATAGTAGGTCTTATAGGGCCAAATGGTGCAGGAAAGACTACACTCTTTAACTGTATTGTAGGTTACTACAGACCCAATTCAGGAAAAATCCTCTTCAAGGGAAAGGATATAACAGGTTTTAAATCCTTCCAGACCAGTAGAGAAGGCATAGGGAGGACATTTCAGATTATGAAGGTGACAACGGGCCTCACGGTCCTTGAAAATGTCATGGTAGGGGCCTTCAGCAGGACTGAAAAAAGGGATGTGGCAAGGGCAGAGGCCATGGAGATTATTGAATCTTTAGGGTTAACTGATATTAAGGAATATCATATAAACGAACTACCCATAGCAAGACAGAGGAAGGTGGGGCTTGCAAGGGCACTGGCAACAAAGCCTGAACTCCTTATGCTTGATGAAGTGGCATCAGGGCTTAATCATACTGAGACAGATGAGATGGTAGGACTTTTGAAAAGGCTCAATACAGAGAAGGGCATAACGATCTTTCTTATAGAGCATATTATGGAGATGGTCATGTCTGTATCAGGAAGGGTCATAGTACTTGACAGCGGTATAAAGATAGCAGAGGGACCCCCTGATATGATAGTAAAGAACCCTGATGTAATAAAGGCCTATCTTGGTGAAAAATATGCTAAAAGTCACTGACATAGAGGTCCGCTACAGCGGCATACCCATAATCCACAATGTATCACTGGAGGTGAATAAGGGTGAGCTTGTGACCGTTGTGGGCTCCAACGGTGCAGGAAAATCAACACTCCTTAAGACCATAGCAGGTGCCCTCCATCCTTCGAAAGGCACAATAACCTTTGAGGGAAAGGAGATCCATAAACTCTCAACACCGGATATTGTCCAGCTTGGTATTACTTACATACCTGAGGCACGACTCATATTCGGGCCATTGACAGTGGAGGATAACCTTGAACTCGGTGGGTTTATACTGGATGACAAAGAGGAATTAAAGAAAAACCTTGAGTTTGTCTACGGCCTATTCCCCCGCCTAAAAGAGAGGCGTATGCAGTTAAGCGGGACATTAAGCGGCGGGGAACAGCAGATGCTTGCCATTGGCAGGGGTTTGATGTCAAGCCCCAAACTCCTCATGCTTGATGAACCATCCCTTGGGCTTATGCCAAAGCTCGTGGATGAGATGCTTGAGGCTGTATCCCATCTAAGGGAGATGGGAAAGACAATACTCCTTGTAGAGCAGAATGTCTTTGAATCACTCCAGCTTGCAGACAGGGGATATGTCCTACAGACAGGAAGAACCATCAAAGAGGGAAAAGGCAGGGAGCTCTTAGAGACAGAAGAGATAAGAAAGGCCTTCCTGGGACTTTAATTTTTTTAGATAGCTGTAAAATATGAACGACGTTCCCGATAGACCATTATAATAAACATCTCCTTGACAACTTTTTGCGAGCCATGTACTATTTTTTTTGTAAATAGAACAAAATTAAAAAAATAATGTTGGGCAGCATATTCGGAGACCAATTGGTCTGTAAAATTTATGTTGAGCATTTTTGTTTCATTATCAATGGTAGGGTATACTTATCTAAGTAACTTATGAGAGTGTAGTGGCAATCTTGAATCAACAAATTGAAATTTCTGATGTCTTTGCAAGCAAAAAGAACCCTGTTCTGAGTGAAATATCCCGCCTGGATAAACAACTGTTTCAACAATTCAAAGGCAAAATTGTCGTTCAGCCTTCATTCTCTCGTCTTATGGTTAGTTTTCAAGCTAACAAAGCCAGGCCCATTTTTCGCTGGTACAAATTCAAGGAAGCATTTTCGGCTTCTTTAGTCGAGCATTTATTTAACAAATACAGCATTCACGCAGGCAGAATCTTAGACCCTTTTGCGGGCAGTGGGACGGCTTTGTTTGCCGCAAGCGGAATGGGCATAGATGCGGATGGGGTCGAGTTGTTGCCCATTGGTCGCGAAATCATTATGGCTAAACAAATTTTAGATACCGACTTCACTCCCGAAGATTTCGAGAGATTGCGCGAGTGGTCGATGCTGAGGGTTTGGGAGCAGTCGTCAATGAGCGTCCCCCTGCCGGCCCTACGAATCACGCAAGGTGCTTATCCTGAAAAAACAAAAAAAGCCATCGAAAAATATATAGGTGCTTGTCAAAAAGAGAATAACAAGGTTCAATCTGTCTTGCGCTTTGCCTTGCTTTGCGTACTAGAATCCGTCAGTTTTACCCGAAAGGATGGTCAATATCTTCGGTGGGATCACCGCTCTGGACGCACACACGGCAAGAAGGTTTTTGAGAAAGCTGAAATTCCAGAGTTCGAGCAAGCTATTTGTGAAAAAATAAAAGAGATTTTATCGGACATATCACCTGTTCACAAAACGAGTTTGTTTCCTGTTGAAAAACTTCAAGGCCAAATCCGTTTATATGATGGCTCATGTCTGCAAATATTGCCCCGATTACCCGATAATGCTTACGATGCCATTATGACCTCTCCGCCTTACTGCAACCGCTATGATTATACACGCACGTATGCACTGGAGCTCGCGTTGTTGGGAATAGACGAAGATGAATTACTGAGACTTCGTCAAGAAATGCTTAGTTGCACAGTAGAAAACCGCCCAAAAGACTTGTTGAGGTTAAATCCTCGATGGAAAACTGCGCTGGCTGTTGCTGAGGAGCAGGAATTACTACAAGTCATCCTAAAATACTTGGAAGACAAAAAAGCTCAGGGAACATTGAACAACAATGGAATTCCCAGGATGGTCAGGGGTTATTTCTATGAGATGGCTTGTGTTATCGCTGAGTGCGCACGTGTTCTAAAATCGAACGCACCTTTGTTTATGATCAATGATAATGTCCGTTATGCAGGAGCGAGTATTTCAGTAGATACGATCCTCTCTAATATTGCAGAGAAATTAGGTTTTCATGTTGAACATATCTTCGTTTTGCCAAGCGGCAAAGGCAACAGTAGCCAGCAAATGGGGGAACATGGACGCGAAGCTCTGCGTAAGTGCATTTACGTCTGGAGAAAATCGCAATGATCTTTCGCCCATACCGAAACCATCTTCGTTCTACTGATGATCTCGTCACGAGTTATGAAGCCATACGTGCAGGTTTTGTAGCTCTTGCACTTGAAAAGAACCGTCGCTCGACGCCTTATGTCGCCGAAGCAAGAGCATTACAAGAAGCTGTTTCTGAGGCTAAGGCTCCTGTTGATTTGCTTGCCATAAAAGACATTGAAGCAGGTCTCCTCACAGCAGCCGGATTATCTGACAAAGCTCTTGTTCATCTCCTGCCAGAAGATAAAGAAAAGGCCATCAAAGGCCTTATCAAGAACTTTCTTGAGCCGGCGGGAGAGAAATTTATTGAAGAACTAGTGTTCAGGTTTCTGTTGACGCGCGGCGATGCACTCGGCGGTTCGATGCGCAACATTGGCGGTGTATTGGCACAGAGAAAACTTACCCGCGCAATCATTTCAACGCTGGTGATTGCAGGCATCGGCTATAGGTGGCAACATTCTAAGACCAGGCAATGGGTTGACATGACAGAAGACGACTCGGAAATTGAGTTGTCTTTGCGTGGATTGAGTTGGAAAAGCAAGGGCAAACCACGCACATTGATTTACAACTTTACTGTCCCTTTGGTGAAGAACAATGTGGACATGTGTTTATTTAACCTTAGTCCTGACGAGTTACAGGCCACAGAGCGTAAATCGGCCACGTCTTATATTGCACTCGGTGAACTCAAAGGGGGAATAGACCCTGCAGGCGCAGACGAGCACTGGAAAACTGCGCGAGCAGCCCTTGACCGTATCCGTGAAGCATTTTCTAAAGCCAAACATACCCCGTATATTTTTTTTAAATTGAGAGGAAAATGGCTATTGAGATATGGGAACAACTGGAAAAGGGGCTACTAACCAATGCCGCTAATTTGAACGATCCGAATCAAATTGCATCACTATCTCGTTGGTTATGTGCATTGTAATACGAACATGATTATCCAACCAGTGTTTCCCGTCTATAAAGCTTCTTTATACTCTGAGGCCAAAACAAGAGTCGTTAAGTTTTTAAAGGGTTAACTTATGAATAATATTATCCCAAAATAATTATCTCCTATCCATGCAATTTTGAAATGTCCTACATACAAACGATATATCGTTTCTTTGTTTCTATAAGGAAAATGCAGTATGGAAGGAAAGGATATTAAACGCAGGAACCTTTATCAGGACATTTCTATTTTAAATAGGCATTTTGATTTCTATCATATTTACATTTCCCTGTTTATGCTATATATATTAATGTCTTGCTTGTAAGGTCGAGATCCAGGTGTGCCTGGACACATAACCTGGTGAAGGGTCTCTGTGGGGTCCAGGACCCATTGAGAGACGAGACGCCTTACAAAGCAGGACATTTTATTTTCCATAAAGCAGCCGCTTCACACGCATGATATTCGTCCTTCTGTCCTTTGTTTGAATCATGTTTCACAATAGGCTGCCATCCTAATCATCCTGATTACAGCTATGAGGCTTTCTTCCTTGGCTGTGAACAAAACGATAGAGTGCAATTAGGGGACATTCCTCAATAACTATTCAACATCTATGAGTTTAATCCACCTTTACCAGTGATTTTTTTACTCCTTGTTAACTTTATAGCCAATAGTTGTTTCTGTAATTTAAGATAGACCAACCAGTTGTTTCAATGAAACTTTTTTTATGGTTTTAAGATAATGTGAAGAATATTTAATTATCGAGGAAAGTCATATAAATTTCCCAAAATATCCATAAAACATATTCACAAAGACAAAGAGGCTGATGGAGAAACTTGAGCTGCATATTATGTAAGCAAGGGCAGGGTAGAATGTAAGATAAACCATAGTGCCCCAAACATGCGATATAAAAACATTGTCTATGGATTATAAAAATAATATAATTGGGCTTAAATGAAATCCACAAGATGGATAGGCAGGTCTGTCCCCCAGGATAGATGGCCTCGATAAGGTAAAGGGGACTACAAGGTATGCCTCTGATATGGTATTGCCTGATATGCTCTGGGGAGGTATAAAAAGAAGCACCTATCCCCATGCCCGCATCAAAAAGATTTATACAGAAAAGGCAAAAAAGCAATCCGGTGTTGTTGCTGTATTGACCTATGAGGATGTGTCAGGACTTAATGGTTTTGGTATTGTTGTCCAGGACCAGCCTGTCCTGTGTAAAGATAAGGTGAGGTATGTGGGTGATGCAATAGCCCTTGTGGCCGCAGAGACAGAAGATGCCCTTGCCTCTGGCCTTGATGCCATCGGTATTGAGTATGAACCCCTCCCTGTTGTTGATGACCCTGTAGCTGCTGTTACATCTCAAACCCTTGTCCATGAAGAGAAGCCATGGCAGTTTGCTCAGGGTAATATCCTCTGGCAGAACACCATAAATAATGGAGATGTAGAATCTGCATTAAAAGATGCCTTTCTTGTTGTTGAGAATACATATAGGACATCGAGACAGATGCCTGCTTTTTTAGAGACAGAGTCAGGTGTAGCAGCAATAGATGGGGAGGGCAATATAACCATATGGTGCAGTGGACAGCACCCGCACAGGGAACAGATGCAGGTAGCCCGTTCCCTTGGTTATCCCTTAGAAAAAATAAGGATAATCAGTAACCCTGTAGGCGGTGCCTTTGGAGGCAAAGAGGAGATAACCACCCAGATACACCTTGGCCTTTTAACACTCAAGACAGGCAGGCCTATAAAGATAGTCCTGTCAAGGAGAGACTCTATTGTTTGTGGACTTAAGCGTCACCCCATGGTTATTAAAATAAAGACCGCAGTCTCAAAAAAAGGGGAACTCCTCGGCAATGATGTGACCATATATGCAGACACTGGGGCATATGCATCTGTTGGTTTCGGTGTCTTGAGCCTTACCATGGAGGCAGCATGCGGGCCGTATAAAATACCTAATGCCCGTGTTACAGGATACTGTGTATATACAAACAATGGCATCTCAGGGGCAGTTAGGGGTTTTGGGACACCCCAGGCTGCCTATGCCATGGAAAGCCAGATGAACCTCATTGCAGAAAGGCTTGGCATGGACCCTGTGGATCTCCGACTTAAAAATGTATTATCCCGAGGTGATATATCGCCCCTTGGCTATAGGGTCACACAGAGCCTTGAGGCAAAAACAATCCTTGAGAGGATAAGGGAATCTAAAACATGGAAGGATAGAGTAAAATGGAAAAAGAAATCGAAAGGACCCTGGATTAAAAGAGGGGTAGGGGTAGCTATAGGTATCCACCCTGTGGGATACGGCAAAAACCTACCTGATACAGGCAGGGCATCCATTAAAATTGATGAAAAAGGATTATTCCATATAGCCTGCGGTTGCCCTGACCTTGGCCAGGGCAATGCCACCTGCTATGCCCAGATAGGTGCAGAGGCACTTAAGTGTCCCATATCTATGATTAAAGTCATATATGGAGACTCAGGGCTTGCACCGAATTCTTCTGCCTCTTCCTCATCAAGGGCTGTATATGCCACAGGAAATGCCATCGTAGATGGTTCAAAAAATATGCTCAAGTCCATCATAGATGTGGCATCTGAGTTATATGGCATAGAAAAAGAAAACCTCATTATAAAAGACAGCAGCATTTTTGAGAGACAGTCATTGAAAAAAATATGTTCCTACAGAGATATAGCACCTGTACTTATTGAAAGACATATGGATACTGCCCATGGTGCCTTTGATGTCCCCAATGCAGATGCACCATTTGAGGCATACTGCATCCCCCATTATGTCTATAGTGCCATAGGTAATATAGTAAGGATCGAGGTAGACACGCAGACAGGTCAATGTCACATAAAGGAGATAATAAGCCTGCCTGATTGTGGTGTTGTGATTAACCCCATGGGCCTTGAGGGTCAGGCAGAGGGTGGAAGCCTGATGGGGGCAGGTTATGCCCTCCTCGAAGATGTGGTAATGAAAGATGGTATAACCCTCACAGATGAGCTTGCTACATCAAAGATATATACAGCCCTTGATGCCCCTAAGGTAAAGGTCTTACCTGTGGAGGGTCATGAAGAGAGCGGGCCATTCGGGGCAAAGGGCATTGCCGAGGCAGTGACAGTAGCTGTGGCACCTGCTGTAATCCATGCCATCTATGATGCCACAGGTGTATTGTCAGACTCTATACCTGTGACACCTGAAAGATTATTTATGGCAATGGCTGGCAGCCGCAGGCCTAAATTAGGTTAATAGAGTTTGTTAATCCCAGTAGTTTTGATATCTTCTTTTGTTAAACCTAAAAAATCTGACTACCTATCAGACCCCAACCCCGAGCATGCCATTGGATACATAGCTTGCCTCTGTCATGGTTATGGATTGGTCGTCTATCTCGCTCTCTAT
>JAOAHW010000024.1 GCA_026415015.1 Syntrophorhabdaceae bacterium | reverse complement strand
CTTATAATACATTACATAGACAACCTCGATGCAAAGGTTATGGGTGTGAAAGAACATATGAGGGAAAAGATGGAAGATGACAGATGGACAGAATATCACAGGCTGTATGAGTCACGTTTTTATAAAATCCCTGAAAGGTAGTAACGGATGGAGATAAGAAGGGTATTCGTTGATAAATTAAGGATAAAGAACGGGATGGCACTCCTTGCGGGCCCGAATCATAAATATATTGCCACTGTCCTGAGAAAGAACGCAGGAGACAGGATTGACCTCATAGATGGTAAGGGTTATCTATATAGATGCGTCATTAACAGTATAAAGAGTAAGGAGATATACCTCCAGGTCTTAGATGTTATCCATAGACCAGAGGAAAAGAGGCCAAAGGTGACCCTATGTGTGAGCCCCATAAAAGGCCAAAGGATGGACTGGCTTGTGGAGAAGGCTACAGAGTTAAATGTAGAGAGGATACTGCCCACCATCTTCAAAAGGACGGTCATAAAGTTTGATGAAAAGGATAAAAAGAAGTCAGAAAGATGGAGAAGGATTACCATAGAGGCATCCAGACAGTCAGGAAGGTTTACCATCCCTGAGGTGACAGAGCCAATACCACTTCGGGGTATCATGCCTTTTATAGAGCATATAGAAAACAGATGGGTCCTCTATGAGAGGGAGAAGAATATTCACCTGCGAAGCTTAATCTCAGCTTATAAGGAAGGGGAGATATGTATCATCATAGGGCCTGAAGGCGGTATTGAGGAGTCTGAGATAGAGTGGCTTAAAAATAGTGGATTCAGCCCATGCACATTAGGTGAAAATATCTTCAGGACAGAGACAACACCCCTTGTAGTATTATCAATAGTCCATTACGAATATACACAGAGATGAGAAAGGCCCCCTTTTTTTCAAGGTTCATGGCGTTTGCATTAGACCTCTTTATTGTCTTTATGGTCTCTACTTTTACACTGGCAGCCATAGTAACCGGATATATGATAGGTTGCGGTGGTTCTTTCTTTTATTCTATTATAGATGGGATAGGCATCCTGTCTACCATATTTTTCATATCCCATGCCACAATATTTATCTTTTACTTCACCTATCTATCAGCAGGAGATGGCTCTACAATAGGAAAGGATATCTTTTCTATAAAGGTGAAAAGGCTAGACGGGATGGATATTAATCTATCTGTCTCTTTTATACGCTGTATGTCATATCTAGTGTCTGCATCCATATTTTTTCTGGGTTTTTTCATGGCTCTTATATTCAAGGGCAGGTCGCTCCATGATTTTATTGCGAATACATTGGTTATAGAGGATACATTATGAATAATAAGGGTAGGGCTGGTTGTGGTTGTCTTTTGATTATCCTTGTTATTTTTATGGTCTTTATAGGTATCTCTATCCACCCATTTACATTGAGGATTATAGGTAAACAGTTCAGGTATGAGGATAAGGTCTTCAAATCAGATGTCATATTTGTCCCCAGATTTAATGAGGATAAAAACGGCGAGACCTACATAGATGCCTTCAGGGAATACTGGGCAGGAAACGGCAATACAATCACCATTGAAGAAGATAATATAATGGGGTTGAGTTTGCTTGAGATTGTAACAAGACTGGCTAAGGCAAGGGGCATAAAGGCCGATGCAATAAAAAAGATAGATATAAAAGGCAATAGTGTGGAAAAAGTAGATAGGATAAAAGAGGCCTTTGGTAAATCAGGGGTAAAAAAGGTCATTATACTCGTACCTGAGTATGCCTCAAGGCGTTTCCACCTCCTATATGGCCCTTCAAAGGATAAGGAGGGGATTGTATTTATAATAAAGCCTGTCTCTGTCTCATATTTCAAGATGGAAAGGTGGTGGAAGGAAAATATCTCAAGGGTTATACTTTTCAGGGAGGCATGTTCTTTATGCTCCTTTTATTTCAACAGGTTCAAATATGGTGATAAGAAGAGAGAATAGGGCATTCAGATATGGAAGACATAATAGAGATTATAGCCCTTTCAAGGACAAAAGGGCTCAGCAATATCCAAAAAAAGGGGATAATAGAGGGTGGCCTTGATAAGGCTCTCTTCAGGGATGCTATAAAGGGTTTTAAAGACTATAAGGCTGTAGAGCTTGAGCTTAAAACCCTTAAGAAAAAAGGTATCCATGCAATAACTATTAGAGACGATGAATACCCTTTTCTTTTAAGAGACATCCCTGACCCTCCAATAGTCCTCTATAAAAAAGGTAGGGTTCCCCAGGGAACACACTATATCTCTATTGTTGGTTCGAGGAAGGCAACCTTTGAAGGTATAAATCTGTCAGAGAAGATGGCATCGACATTGTCTTCCCTTGGTGTGACCATTGTGAGCGGTCTTGCAAGAGGTATAGACTCTGCAGCCCATAGAGGTGCCCTAAACGGTGCAGGGAAGACTGTGGCTGTTTTGGGCTCGGGCATAGATGTATGCTATCCCCCTGAGAACCTCTGGCTCTATGAAAAGATAGGCGAGGAGGGTGCTGTAATCAGTGAATACGGTATGGGCGAGAAACCCCTTGCCTTTCACTTTCCTGAGCGAAACAGGATAATAGCAGGCATGTCAAGGGGTATTATTGTGATTGAGGCATCGGCAAGAAGTGGCTCCCTTATTACAGCAAGGCTTGGACTGGAATATAACCGTGATGTCATGGCTATCCCAGGCAGTATCTTTAACGAGGAACACAAAGGCGCAAACAGGCTTATAAAAGAAGGGGCAAGACTTGTAGAGGACATTGAGGATATCTTGTCTACATGCCTGCCAGACCTTAATTTCAAAGATAAAAACATTGTTGATATGGATGAGGATGAGAGTTATATTTACTCTTTTATCGGCTATGAAAAGGTGCATATAGACCATATTATAGAGGGCAGAAAAAGA
>JAOAHW010000226.1 GCA_026415015.1 Syntrophorhabdaceae bacterium | reverse complement strand
ATTCTTCCTCAGTCTTTTCGTTCAAGTATTTAAACCATTCCTCCTTGTTGCATAACTTAGTATAACACAAAAAAAGTTTTTAAAAAATATACAAAAATATACCACCAGTTATATAAAATCATTCAAGAATATTATCTCTATGTAAACAAATCTACCTTATGATTTTCTCTTTTCAAATACCTCTAAAACTTCACCCTCTTTTATCTCTACACCCTCAAGATGGACAAATCCCCTCAGGACAACATTGTTGTGGATTGTAGAGTCCTTTATTATTGAATTAGGCCCTATGATTACATGGCCTCCTATCCTTGAATTACCCATGATATATGAATCAGGATAAATAACTGTATCCCTTTGGATCTTTACATCACTTTCAATATAAATATTTCTGTCCAATAGGGTCACGCCGTTTTGCATGTGAAAAAGGTTTATCCTGTCCCTCATTATTATATTTGCCTCTAAGAGTTCTCTTCTACTATTTATCCCAAGGACATATGATGCCACAGGGTAGTGGAAGCCCTTGACATCCATGCCCTTTTCACCAGCAACATGACATATATCTGTCAGGTAATATTCACCCTTTTTATTGTTGTTTTTTATTTCTTTAAGGAGGCTTAAATGTTCTGCTGGTATAATACAGATACCTGTATTTATCTCCTTGACCTCTCTCTGGGTTTGAGTAGCCTCGGCATCCTCTATAATGGCCTTTATATACTCACCCTCCATAATGACCCTTCCGTAGCCTGAAGGGTCTTCAACAGATGTGGTCATAAAGGTGATTGTCCTCTTTTTGTTGTAAAACTCTATAAAATCCAAAAGAGTGGAGGTGTCCATAAGGGGCACGTCCCCATACAAGATAAGGAGGTCTTCACCCTTGAGGGAATCTTCAGCACAGAGCACAGCATGGCCAGTGCCTTTCTGTTCTGTCTGAACAGTGAAATTTACATTATATAGGCTTATAAATGGTATAATCTTCTCCCTCCCAAAACCCACAACAACTGTTATGTTATCTGTGGCAAGTTCCTTTGCCCTTTCAATTACATAACCTATCATGGGTTTACCCATAATCTCATGGAGGACCTTTGGTTTTTCTGACTTCATCCGCTCAGCCTTGCCTGCTGCAAGGATTATTACATCAAATCTATTCATGGCCTTCTTTCCTCTTTCCAGATAATCTTACAATAAGGATACTCAGTTCATAGAGCCCCCATAGAGGTATGGCCATGAAAATCTGGCTTGATACATCAGGGGGTGTTATAACTGCGCTCAATATAAATATCCCCAGTATGGCATACCTCCTCTTTGATGATAGCATCTTGTGGTCTATTATACCTGCCCGTCCGAGATAAAAGGCCATCAATGGCATCTCAAATATAAGACCAAAGGCGATAAGGAGTTTAAGCGTGAGATTCATATAGCCCTTCAAGTCAGGCATGGGTATAATAAACTCGGCTGCATAACTTACAAAAAACCTGTATATAAAGGGCATTATGACGAAATAACAGAACAGGGCACCGCATATAAAACATATGCTCCCGTAGAAGATAAAGGGGAATGCATATTTCTTTTCTTTCTCATAGAGCCCTGGAGACACAAACATCCATATCTCATAGAGTATTACTGGTGAGGCTGCAAAGATTGCTGCTACCAATGATATCTTAAAATATGTAATAAATGCCTCTGTGACATAGGTAAAGATAAAGGAGCTCTTCTCAGGCATGACCTTTATAAAAGGCTGCATCAAGAAGTAGAATATCTTTTCCTTGAAATAATAGGCCACAATAAAGGCTATACCTGTTGCCACAATGCAGACAACAAGCCTGTCTCTCAACTCCTTGAGATGGGATATAAAGGGCTGTTTTTCCTCGGATTTTATCTTTTTGACCATAGGCTGCGACTAAACATCAGGGGTGTGTTGTTTTTGGGGATCAGGTTTATCTTTTGTCTTATCCTGTGCTGTCTCCTCATTTTTATCTTCAGGGGTTTGTTCCTTTATGACCTCCTCTTCTATGGTCTCTTTAACCTCATCCGCCATCCTCCTGAACTCACCAAAGGCCTTTCCAATAGACTTTGCAAGCTCAGGTAATTTAGATGGACCAACTACAAGTAGTGCAACGATGAGTATAACAATAAGTTCAGGTAGTCCAATTCCAAACATGGATGTAAATTAACACAAAACACGATTAAAACAAAATAAAATAATCAAATCCCTGCAAGACCTATTATAGGGTTTTAGGGACGCAACCAGAGCAAGAGACCTTTTACTTAGGCCTCATGGTAAACCGCCATTTGCAGAACATATCAGGGGGATGGTTATCAGGTGGAGCAAAAATGCACTCTACCTTTATATTAGGGTCTATCTCCCTTGCGAATGACTCAAATTCACCCCTGTGCATGTCCTTACACACAAACTCATCAAGCCCTCTCTTTAATCTTGATTCCTGGGTTGGACAGTGGGGTACTGTTATAATGACCTCATCCTCCCTTTCATCTATCTCATATTCCACTATTATGGTCCATGTAAAGAGTCTCAGTGCCTTTACAAAGCCTTTAAGCCCCTTTTCCTTGATATTAAACCTCTTAATCAAATCCTTTGAGGCCATGCCTGCTACCCTGCCCCACACCATCTCATTTATACGTTCTGCTGTAGGCTGGTCAAACCTCTCTGCCACATAGATAAACCAGAATGCGTCTATAACCCTGTAATGCCACAAAAGAAACTCTATATAGCTTTTCAGCTCTGCCTCATCCATCTCATCAAAGACCTTGAGATCCATAAAACCCCCAGTTTATTTAATGTATTATTCGTTTTCCTCTTTTAGACCCCTGTTTTTTATATCCCTTATGGATTCTAATATGTCTTTTTTTTCATACACAATCCTGTAAAGCTCCTCTGTAATGGGCATAACCACATTCATCTTTTTGGACATGAGATACGCTGCTTTTATGGTAAAATAACCCTCTACAACAGCATTATGAGAGCCTATAATCTCCTCTGATGTCCTTCCCCTTGCAAGCTCAAGCCCAAAGGCCCTGTTTCTGCTTAAGGCACCATAGGATGTGAGGATAAGGTCACCTATACCTGATAGACCCATAAATGTGGTATCCTTTGCACCGAGTGCCTTACCAAGCCTCCTTATCTCTGCAAGGGCACGGGTTACAAAGGCAGCCTTTGTATTTGTCCCAAGGTTTAATCCCTCAATAATACCAGCCCCTATAGCCATGACATTCTTCATTGCCCCACCGAGTTCAACACCTATTATATCTTCATTTGTATAGACCCTGAAGTTGTCACTATGGACAAGACCCTGGAAATATTCAGAGACAGTTCTAATCCTTGATGCAACAACCACAGAGGTAAATTTCCCTTTTGCCACCTCTTTTGCAAAAGATGGGCCTGAAAGCACTGCCACCATCTCATCCCTGCCAACCAGTTCATGGACAATTGCGCCCATAAACTTATGGGTATTGACCTCTATACCCTTAGTGAGTATGAGTATCCTCTTTCCCTTTAGTCCATGAGATATCTTCTCTATTGTATCCCTGAGGGCAAAAGATGGCGTAGCTATGACAATATCATCTGAATAACCTGGGATATCTCTCAAATCATGGGTAAAATCTATGTTTTTCGGGATTATAAAATCAGGTAGGTAGTATTTGTTTTCCCTATCTTCTTTCAATATCCTGTATAGGTCTTCCTCAAAGACCCAGAGGAGGACATGGTATCCCATACCTGCAAGGTGCATGGAAAAGGCCGTACCCCATGCACCTGCCCCTATGACACCTATTGATTTTTTTTCCTTTACCAATACCATGATAAAACAAGGCCTTTTACATAGGTCTATATATATCAATCCTGCTCTGCAATGGCCACGCTGCTTACCTTTTCACCGTCTTTTAAGTCCATAAGCTTAACACCTATCCCGCCCCTTTTCTGAACAGGTAGGTTCTCGGCATGAAACCTTATGGTCCTGCCTGTATCTGTTACAAGTATCACCTCGTCCTTTTTCTCTATCTGTTTTATATAAACTACCTCGCCGTTTTTCTTTCCACATCGGGTATTTATTATGCCTTTGCCACCCCTTAGCTGTTCCCTGTATTCTGAACAGGGGGAGCATTTTCCATACCCTTTGTCTGTAACGGTAAATATCACTGAGTCATCATGGACTATCTCTGCTGATACCACCTCATCATCTCCCTCCAATGAGATGCCTCTCACACCATAAGCCTGTCTGCCCATATGTCTTATCTGTTTTTCGTGGAACCTGATAGACATACCTCTTTTTGTGGCCAGCATCACCTCGTTTTCGCCGTCTGTCTCAAGGACACCAACGAGGCTGTCTTCCTCAGGGAGGTCTATGACCTTTATGCCTGTAGACCTCAGGTTTTTAATCTCACTTAAGCTTATCTTCTTGACCTTCCCCTTCTTTGTTATGAGAAATAGATACCTGTCATCGACAAATTCCCTGGCATGGGCAACAGCGGTTATCCTCTCATTTTTTCCTATATTTATGATATTGAGAATAGGTTTTCCCTTTGAGGTAAGGGGTGCATCAGGTATGTTAAAGACTTTTAAGATATAGGCCCTGCCATTGTTTGTAAAAAATATTATATATGAGTGGGTGGATGCAATATAGAGATGGTCCACAACGTCCTCATCCCTCACCACTATCCCTATCTTACCTTTGCCACCCCTTAACTGATGCTTATACTGGTCAAGGGGTGTCCTCTTAATGTAACCCTTACTTGTGATTGTAACAACCACCTCTTCTTCCTTTATCATATCCTCTATGGTTATCTCTGGCAGTTCATCCACAATCTCTGTAAGCCTCTCATTACCGTACCTGTTCTTTATATCAATGAGCTCCTCCTTTACTATCCCCAGGAGCACTGACTCGTTATCCAGGATATTCTGAAGCCTCTTTGTCTCATCCCTTGTAGACTGAAGGTCCTCTAAAATCTTTGCCTGCTCAAGGGATGTAAGCCTCTGGAGCCTCATCTCAAGGATACTCGTGGCCTGCTTTTCTGAAAGACCAAATCTCTCAATAAGGGCAGCCCTTGCCTCTGGTGTATTCTTTGATCTCTTTATGATGGCTATAACCTCATCTATGTTGTCAAGGGCAATCTTTAATCCCTCGAGTATATGGAGCCTCTCCAGTGCTTTATTCAGTTCAAATATAGAACGTTTTGTTACGATCTCCTTCCTGAATCTTATAAACTCACCTATTATCTCCTTTAGATTTAATACCCTTGGCTGGTTGTCAACAATTGTGAGGAAGATTATCCCGAAGGTAGTCTGGAGCTGGGTATGCTTATATAGCTTATTCAGGATAGGCGTTGCCATCTCACCCCTTTTTAGTTCTATAACAATCCTCATACCCTCCCTGCTTGACTCATCCTTCATATTGGCAACACCCTCTATCTTTTTTGAGTTTACCAGCTCAACTATCCCCTCAATGAGTCGTGCCTTGTTGACCTGATAGGGTATCTCGGTAATGACAATCTTCTCCCTGCCATCCTTCTTACCTTTCTCAATAAAGGCCCTTGCCCTCAGTATGATATGGCCTTTTCCTGTCTCATAGGCATCCCTTATGCCCTGCCTCCCGTATATTATGGCCTGGGTTGGAAAGTCAGGGCCTGGTATAATCCTTATTAATTCATCGATGGTAATATCTGGATTATCTATGGTTGCCACTATGGCATCTACTACCTCATTGAGATTATGGGGTGGGATGTTGGTTGCCATACCCACTGCTATACCTGAAGAGCCATTGATGAGGAGATTGGGTATCTTTGATGGTAACACCACTGGCTCTTCAAGGGAGTCATCATAATTTGGTCTGAATGATACTGTGTCCTTTTCTATATCCTTTAGTATCTCCTCTGCTATCCTTGAAAGCCTTATCTCTGTATACCTCATGGCTGCCGGGGCATCTCCATCAATAGAGCCGAAATTACCCTGACCATCTATCAGGGGATAACGGAGGGAAAAATCCTGAACCATCCTTGTAATGGCATCATATACAGCCTGGTCACCGTGGGGATGGAATTTACCAATGACATCACCCACTATCCTTGCAGACTTTTTATAGGGTTTATCATGGGTATTGCCAAGCTCATACATGGCATAGAGGATCCTCCTGTGGACAGGTTTGAGCCCATCTCTTATATCAGGTAATGCCCGTCCTATGATTGTACTCATGGCATAATCAAGGTAGGATCTTTTCATCTCCTCTTCTATAGGGACTGTTACTACAGATTGATGCATAAATATTGCCTCCTAAATAACACTGCTTTTTTGATTTAATCTAACATAAACCCCAATCCATGTCAGTATTTAAATTGGGTTCTCAGAAAAGGCCTCTTGCTCTATGGTCTAATAGAGAAGCTTGGAGATGGTGTTTTTTTGAATCTTGCTCGTCCCCTCGTAGATAGAGGTTATCCTTACATCCCTGAGTGCACCTTCGAGCCCCTGGTCCCGCATATAACCATAACCTCCGAATATGTCAATGCACCTGTTAAGGATATTTATGGCAGTCTCAGGTATGGTAAGTTTTACTATAGATGAATATATCTTTGATTCAGGGTCTTTCCTGTCATAGTGCCACGCTGCCTTGTACAGGATACTACGGCACTTTTCTATCTCCACATACATATCCACCAGGTCATGCTCAACAGACTGAAACTTTATAATAGGTCTTCCGAACTGCCTTCTCTTTTTTGCATGGTTTAGTGTCTTTTCATATCCGTATAGCATGGCACCGAATGCCTGGGCTGCAATCACAATCCTCCCTAACTCAAATCCATCAAGGATGGTCCTCATGCCCTTATTCCTCTTGCCTATCATATTCTCCTTTGGTATGGCTAAGTCACTGAAGACAAGCTCGCCTGAGGTAGTGGTATTGATGCCCATCTTCCTGCCGAGGTCAGTTATCTCAAAGGAACCAGGCCTGTTTTTTTCTTTCACCTCCCTGTCTATGACAAGGGCAGTCAAGCCATTCTCATCCCTTGCAAGAAGTGTATAGAAATCAGCATAGCCTGCATTTGTGGTAAAGAGCTTGGAGCCATTTAGGATAAAATAATCACCCTTTTCTTCTATCTTTGTCTTTATGCTGCCTATATCGCTGCCACTGTCAGGCTCTGTGACACTTATGGCAGACACATATCTACCCTCTATCATGGGTCTTATATATCTCTCCCTCTGCATTTCAGAACCATATATATCTATAACAAAGGCAGGGATATAACCGAGGCTCAGTGCCATACCCATGCCAGGCAGGCTCCTGCACATCTCCTTTACTGTAATTACATGGCCCATGGCACCGTAGCCTGAACCACCTATATCCTCACTGAAGCCAACGCCGATAAACCCCAACTCCCCTATCTTTTCATAGAGTTCCCTTGGAAATCTATGCTCGTCCTCAAGCCTCTGTAGATACTCCATATCAAATTCTTTCTCACAGAATTCTTGTACTGCCTTTTCTATGTCTTTTAAATCATTATCAATGTCAAAAAACATAATTGGTTCACCTCTTAATGAAAATTAAACCGATTTATCGGTCCATATGCAGATGTAATTATCCCATCATATTTACAAAAAAACAAGAAGACTCTTTACCTTGACAAAACACAAAAAGGTGAATATTTTTAAATACAAAGAAGAAATTTGGGGGTGTCAATGAATCAGTTTAAGACATTTTTCTTAATGGCTGTACTAACAATAATATTCGTTGCCATTGGTGGAATGATTGGTGGAAAAACAGGTGCCTATATCGCTTTTTTCGTAGCCTTTCTCATGAACTTCATAAGCTACTGGTTCTGTGACAAGATAGTACTCAAGATGTATGGGGCACAACCTGTAACAGAACAAGAGGCACCAGAGCTATACAGGATTGTCTATAACCTAAGTCAAAAGGCCTCTATCCCCATGCCAAGGCTGTATATCATCGAAAATGACAGCCCCAATGCCTTTGCCACAGGGAGAAACCCTGAAAACGGTGTAGTGGCAGTAACAACAGGTATCTTAAGGATATTGACTCTTGAGGAATTAGAGGGTGTCCTTGCCCACGAGATATCCCATATAAAACACAGGGATATACTCATCCAGACAGTGGCTGCTACACTTGCAGGTGCCATTACAATGCTCGCAGACTGGGCAAGGTTTGCTGCCATATTCGGAGGGGGCAGGGGTGATGATGATGAGGGTGGAGGTAATATATTCACTGTCATAATATTCTCCATCTTTGCAGCCTTTGCAGCCATGTTAATACAGCTTGCCATATCAAGGTCAAGGGAATACCTTGCCGATGAAGGCGGGGCAAGGCTCTCAGGTAATCCCCTCTATCTTTCCAATGCCCTAAAGAAACTCCATATGGGCATTGCCAGAACCCCTATGGAGGATGCAAACCCATCTACAGCACCCATGTTTATAATGAACCCTTTTAGCGGAAAGGGTGTCCTTGCCCTGTTCAGCACCCATCCCCCCATAGAGGAGAGGATAAAAAGACTGGAGGATATGGCATATAGAAGATAACTATGGCCATATTATCAGGGCCACATCTTTAAATATAATTGATGAAGTAGAAAAGGGTAATTATTTAGACACTACTATCAATAGTTATTTCACAGGCAAAAAAATACCTGATAACCTTCATGGCATTATCTACGAGGTAGCCTCAGGTGCAATAAGATGGAAGGGTTACCTCAACTGGATTATAGCCCAGCTTGCAAAAAAAGGCATAAAAAGGCATATCAGGTATCTATTGTGGATTACCCTTTACCAGCTCACATTTATGAAAAAGGCATCTTACCATGTTGTAAACGAGGCAGTGGAATATGCCAAAAAAACAGAAGGCAGGTTTGCAGCAGGTTTTATAAATGCCATATTGAGAAGATACATAAGGGAATACATAGAAAATAAGGATGATAAATCCCGAGGGCTGGCTATCCAAAACAACAAAAAATCACAGATACAGAGGCTCTCTATCATACATTCTTTTCCAGAATGGATAATTAGAAGATGGTATGAAAGATTAGGTCAGGAAGATATAGAGAGACTATGCTCTGTATTGAATACAGTACCACGATTTGCCATAAGGATAGCAATAAAAAAAATGGACATAGAGGATGTAGTTGATTACCTTGAAAAAAAGGGGATAAAGACAGAAAGGGGGAGATACATTGAGTCTGCCCTCTATGTAGACAGGCTTGCACCCATAATAAAAGACAACCTCTTTAAAAAGGGTATAATACATATCCAGGATGAGGCATCACAACTTACGGGAATAGCCCTCGATCCTAAAAAAGGTGATGTTATACTCGATGCCTGCTGCGGTTTAGGGACAAAGACATATCAGATTCAAGAACTTGAGGCAGATATAAGGCTCTATTCCATGGACATAGATAAGGACAAGATAGAATCGATTGACAAAAAAAAGGTGAATGTAATATGCGGAGATGTTCTGCTCCATCCTTTTAAAGAAAAGGTATTCGACAAGATACTCCTTGATGCACCATGCTCATCCACTGGCATTATAAGAAAACACCCTGAGATAAAATGGAGATTAAAGGAAAAAGATATTAAAAGGCATGGAATCAATCAGTTGGCCATGCTGAATAGCCTTTGGGGGTGTCTTAAGGAAAATGGCTATCTCATATACAGTGTATGTTCTTTTGAGCCTGAGGAGACAATAGATGTTTTAGCTGGATTCAAAAGAGAGAAGAAGTTTATAGTTGAAAATCCCCTCCCTCTTTTGTTTAATAAGGAATATTTTATGTCATTACCCCATGAGACAGGATTAGATGGTTTTTTTATAGCAAAGCTAAGAAAAATATGAGATTGCTCAGGGTTGCATCATACATATTTATAGCCATACTCGTATTTATCTTTTCATCATATTTCACCATAAAGATAATATTGAAGACACAGAAAACAGTGATATGCCCTGATATCGTAGGTAAAGATGTCCACGAGGCAAAAAGTCTCGTAGAATCAAAGGGGCTTTATTTTCAAATAGTGAGATACGAAAAGAGAAACGACATCCCTTACAACCATATTACTGTCCAGAAGCCAGGGGCAAATATATTAACAAAAAAAGGCAGGACAGTACTGGTGACTGTATCAGATGGTCCTGAACTCATAGTAGTCCCAAACCTCGAGGGCCAGCCTGTTAATAATGCCTATGGTGTCTTGAAGGAAAAAAATATCCCTGTGGAGAAGATAATATATGTACCCAATGAAGATGAAGGAAAGGTGATTGCCCAGATACCCAAAGGTGGTGAGGGGCTCCTCGAGGGTAAAGGCGTTGTACTTTTTGCTAGCTCAAGACCAAAAAGGTATATACTCATGCCTGATATAGGTACTTTGGACCTTACAGAGATAAAAGAAGAGCTGGCGAAAAAAAATATAAGGTATAAGATTACACAAAAAAGGGATGATGGGATACCAACCAAAAAAAAGATAATCCCATCCATAGCCTCAGGTGAGATATTCAATGCCGATGAAGGCTTAGAGATAAAAATAAGCTCAGGGGAGGAACACGATGAATAGGATAAAGATAGCCCCATCAATACTATCATGCAATTTTCTCATACTGGAAAAAGAGATAAAGGCAGCAGAAGAGGCAGGCGCTGACCTCTTCCATATAGATGTAATGGATGGGCACTTTGTCCCCAACATAACCATAGGCCCTATGTTTGTTGAGGCCATAAAAAAGATTACATCCAAGCCCCTTGACTGCCATCTCATGATAAGTAACCCAGCAGGCTTTGTAAAGGACTTTATCAATGC
>JAOAHW010000194.1 GCA_026415015.1 Syntrophorhabdaceae bacterium | reverse complement strand
GGATTATAGGGATAGGCAGTATGCACATGGATGCTGAGGTAATAGTAGAGAATCATCTAAAAAATACCTTGAATGACATGGGTATAGATTATACAGACCACAAGGGCACTGGCAGATATATCCATGTCCTCATATATAAATTCATAGAGCGCAGAGGTGGTAATCTCGCAGTAGAAAAACCAGCAAGTGTTGGCCTCCATATACACCTTTTTGAAAAAAACAATGTCTTCAAGCGTGTATATGTCTTTGAGGAGACCCAGCAGGCATTGAGCCAGAATATCTTAAATATAAGAAAGTTCTTAAGGAGGAGGGCAAAGTGGCTCACTGTAAGTGAACTTGCAGAAGAGGGCATATATACAGGCCTACAGAAACTACAAGAGGATTTACAATGAAGGCTCTCTTTGCCATGGACCTCATAGGAGGAAAGGCTGTCCGTTTAAAAAAAGGCAACTACTCAGATGTAACTGTCTATAGTGACAACCCTGTTGAGAAGATAAAGGACATGATAAGACAGGGTGCAAGGGATTTCCATATCGTAGACTTAGATGGTGCAAGAGAGGGCATCCCCATCCACTATGAATTGATAAGACAGATAAGAGGGCAGATAAATGGCTATATGGAGGTAGGAGGCGGTATCAGAGAAGAGGATACCATAAAAAAATACAGTGAAATAGGTATAGATGGGATAATAATAGGGACAAGGGCACTGGAGGATAGAGATTTCTTTAGAGGTCTATCAAGGTTCAGAAACATCATACTGGGCCTTGATGTATACGAGGGAAGACCAATGATAAAAGGCTGGACTAAGCCTGCAGATAGAACAATAGAGGAGATAATAAAGGAATCAGAAGAGATAGGTATAAAGGCCCTGCTCTGCACAAGCATTGCAAGGGATGGTATGCTTACAGGACCTGATCTTGAGGCCCTAAAAAATATCCAAAGGTTAACCCATATCCCTGTAATAGCCAGTGGAGGTGTCTCAAGTATAGAGGATGTAAAGACGCTTAAATCCATGGGTGTATGGGCAGTCATCCTGGGTAAGGCAGTCTATGAGGGTCTTATCAAGATTGAAGAGGCCATAAAATATGCAGATTAAAAGGTATGCTTTTCTTATAAAAAGAGGCAGTTCAATTAGATGTCTTTACCAGTATAGTCCCTAAAGATTAAGGAGTGGATATAAAAATGGGCATAACAGATGATATAAAATGGGATGAGAAAGGCCTTGTCCCTGTTGTTGTGCAGGATTACACATCAAAAGATGTCCTTATGGTTGCCTACATGAACAAAGAGGCCCTTGAACTAACCCTCAAGACAAAAAAGGCCCATTATTTTTCAAGGTCAAGACAGAGACTATGGCTTAAAGGAGAGACCTCAGGCCATACACAGAATGTAATGTCCATAAAGTTGGACTGTGATAACGATACAATCCTCATCGAGGTGGAACAGAAGGTTGCTGCATGTCACACAGGTCACTGGAGTTGCTTCTACAGGACATGGAAGGATGGCTGGGCTACAACAGTTAGAAAGGTCTTTGACGCCAGCGAGGTCTACGATAATACCAAAAAATGAATAGATGCTATTTGTTTTTTGTAACCTGCGGGTTTATCGGCTATCTCCCCTTTATGCCAGGGACATACGCCTCTGCGATGGGTTGTATTATCCTGTATCTCTTACCAGTTGATTCCCTTATGATTCAAATCCTTATTCTCATATGCCTTTTGGCCCTCTCTGTTATATGTCTTAATAGAATGAGGCTTGAAAGAAATGACCCATCCTATGTTGTCATAGACGAGATGGCAGGGATGTTTATGACCATGGTAGGGCACAGGGCTACAATCCTGAATCTTGTCGCAGGCTTTATACTATTTAGGCTTTTTGATATAGTAAAACCCTACCCCATAAGATATGTGGAGAGATATAAAAAGGGCTACGGTATTGTGGCAGATGATATTGTTGCAGGGGCCTTCGCCAATATCTGCCTCTACATATTCTTATTTTTTAAGGGTCTTGTCCTATGAAAAAGGAAGAGATATTAGGCAAGGTGCTAAAAGAGAGGTCATTAAAGATAGCTGTTGCAGAGTCATGCACAGGTGGGCTCATTGCCAGCAGGATAACTGATATAGACGGGGCATCAAACTATTTTGATGCAGGATTTGTTACATATAGCAATGAGTCCAAAACAAGGTTTTTAGGTGTCCCTGAGGATATTATAAGGGAAAAGGGTGCTGTAAGCAGCGAGGTGGCAGTGCTTATGGCTGAGGGTGTAAGGCAAAAAACAGATGTGGATATCGGTGTATCTGCCACAGGCATAGCAGGTCCCACAGGTGGGACAGACCAAAAACCTGTTGGGACAGTATACATTGCCCTCTCAAGTGAAAAAGGGACATTTGTAAAGGGATTATCCCTTAAGGGCACAAGGCTTGAGATTAAAAAACAGACCTCTGACGAGGTTTTAAGACTTTTAGAAGATTATCTTGAGGACAGGTTGAAATGAGGGCATTTATTGCATTTGAACTCCCCGCTTATATAAAGACATATCTATCAAAGACCATAGATGCCATGTCATCAAGGACAGACAATGTAAAATGGGTAAGGTATGAGGGCCTCCATATCACATTGAAATTCCTTGGAGAGATAGACGATAGTGTTGCATCAGATATAAGGGATGGGCTTATGTATTTAGAGACAAAATACAGGCCCTTTACCATGAGCCTGGACAGGATTGATGCCTTCCCTGACAGAAAAATGGCACGGGTTATTGTGGTGAGGCTAAAAAATGAGATTGACATTATCTCCAATATATTTAAAGATATAGAGGACAATCTGGAAAAATTCGGTTTTGAAAGGGAAAAAAGGGTATTTAAACCCCATATTACCTTAGGCAGGAGAAAGACACCATTGCCATTGTTGGAAAAGGCGATAATCAAACTGGATGAAATGGACTTTTCAGTAGATTCTGTAGTAATGTTCAAAAGCACGCTTACAAGTCAAGGGGCCATATATGACCCTATTTGGAAAATAAACCTTGGAGGAATAAATTCATGAAGGATGAAGGGAATAAGACAAAGGCAATAGATATGGCAGTAAGCCAGATAGAGAGGCTTTTTGGCAAAGGTTCCATAATGAAATTAGGTGAAAAGCCCATAGAAGAGGTACCTGTGGTATCCACAGGCTCTCTATCCCTTGACATAGCCCTTGGTATTGGAGGCCTGCCAAGGGGAAGGGTTGTAGAGATATACGGGCCAGAGGCTTCAGGAAAAACCACCCTTGCCCTCCATGTGGTTAACGAGATACAGAAGAAAGGCGGGACAGCATCATTCATAGATGCAGAACACGCCCTTGACATAAACTATGCAAAAAACATTGGTGTAAAGACAGATGACCTCTTGATATCACAGCCTGATACAGGGGAACAGGCCCTTGAGATAGCCGAGATACTGGTAAGAAGCGGTGCTGTAGACATAATTGTAATAGATTCTGTTGCAGCCCTTGTACCAAGGGCAGAGATAGAGGGTGATATGGGTGATGCCCACATGGGGCTACAGGCACGGCTTATGTCTCAGGCACTGAGGAAACTGACGGCAACAATAAGTAAATCATTGACCACAGTGATATTCATAAACCAGATAAGACAGAAGATAGGCATACAGTTTGGTAATCCCGAGACTACTACAGGTGGTAATGCCCTTAAGTTCTACTCCTCTGTAAGGTTAGATATAAGGAGGGTCTCTTCCATTAAAGACGGCCAGGATATAATAGGAAGCCGCACAAGGGTAAAGGTGGTAAAGAACAAGCTTGCCCCTCCTTTTAAAGAAGTGGAATTCGATATAATATTCGGTGAAGGCATCTCAAAGGAGGGAGACATTCTGGATTTAGGTGTGGAGACAGGCCTTATAGAAAAGACAGGTACATGGTTTTCCTATGGTGATACCCGCCTTGGCCAGGGCAGGGAGAATGCCAAGGATTTTCTGAAAAAGAACCAGGAGATGGTAAAAGAGATAGAGGGTAAGATTAAAAATCATTTTCTTGCAAAGAAGGGTGAATCGTGACATCAAAGGATATTAGAAGGTTATTTCTTGATTATTTTGCAGGTCATGGACATACAGTGGTGGCGAGTTCTTCCCTTGTGCCTGATAAAGACCCTACCCTCTTATTTGTAAACGCAGGGATGGTGCAGTTTAAAAATGTATTCCTGGGTATAGAAAAAAGGGATTATGTTAGAGCTACATCATGTCAGAAGTGTGTAAGGGCAGGGGGGAAACACAATGACCTCGATAATGTGGGAAAGACATTAAGGCATCATACATTCTTTGAGATGCTCGGAAATTTCTCCTTTGGGGATTACTTTAAAAAAGATGCCATTGCCTATGCCTGGGGTTTCTTAAGGGGTGTTCTTGGACTCGATGAGGATAGGCTGTGGATTACAGTATACAAAGATGATGAGGATGCTGCATCCATCTGGAAGGATATAGGCGTCAGGGATGAGAGGATTGTAAGGCTCGGTGAAAAGGATAATTTCTGGTCTATGGGCGATGAAGGGCCATGTGGCCCATGCTCA
>JAOAHW010000095.1 GCA_026415015.1 Syntrophorhabdaceae bacterium | reverse complement strand
TCTATAATGCTTTTTGGTGCCACAAGGGTATATATCTTTACACCCTCTTTCTCTGCCTCTTTTATCTCCTCTTCATAGGGAGGCATATCCTCTTTTTCCCTGCGATAGAGGACAAAGACTTCTTTAGCCCCAATCCTTAATGCGGACCTTGCTGCATCCACTGCCACATTACCACCACCTATCACTGCCACATTACCCTCTACCTTGACAGCCTTACCAAGATTCAGATTACGGAGGAATGTGACACCATCTAAGACTCCCTGCGCACCCTCCCCAGGGATACCAAGCATCTGACCTCTATGTGCCCCTGTTGCGAGAAGTATGGCAGAGTAACCATCTTTTGTAAGATCTTCTATGGTTATGTCCTTACCGAGTGCAGTGTTGTATTTTATCTCAACACCTAAGTTTTCTATTGACTTTACTTCGTAATCGAGGATATCCCTGGGCAATCTGTAGTCAGGAATACCCACTGCAAGCATTCCGCCTGCAACAGGGAGGGCCTCAAATACTGTGACTTTGTAACCTTTGCATACAAGATAATATGCTGCAGAGAGGCCTGCAGGACCTGCTCCTATTATTGCCACCTTTTTGTTGTTTGGGGTAGCAACATAAGGTTTGAAGGGTTCATAAGAGTTCCTGTCATAGTCTGCCACAAACCTCTTTAATGCGCATATAGCCACTGGTTCATCGATTTGAGATCTCCTGCATTTGCTCTCACAGGGATGGAAGCATACCCTTCCACAAACACCTGGGAATGGGTTGTCTGCCTTTATAACAGCTATTGCCTCTTTAAACCTCCCTTCACTTAAGAGGGTTACATATCCCCAGGCATTCTGGTCTGTCGGGCATGCATTCTGACATGGTGCGTCAAAGAGGGAGCTGCAAACACCAGCACGGCACTTTTTATCCCTTATATGTTCCTCGTATTCATCCCTGAAGAATCTCAGCGTTGATAAAACAGGGTTGGGGGCTGTCTGTCCAAGTCCACAGAGGGCTGATTGTTTAATACGCGTTGCAAGCTCCACGAGTCTATCTATATCATCTTCCTTACCCTCACCATGGGTGATACGGGTGAGTATCTCCAGCATCCTTTTAGTGCCTATTCTGCATGGCGGGCATTTGCCACATGACTCGTCCTGGGTAAAATCAAGGAAGAACCTTGCAAAGTCTACCATGCAGGTGTCCTCATCAGCAACAATAAGACCACCTGAACCAACAATAGCACCTAACTGGATAACAGACTCATAGTCTATGGGTGTGTTCAGGTGCTGTATAGGGATACATCCACCAGATGGCCCACCGAGCTGGGCAGCCTTGAACTTTTTCTTGTTCTTTATACCACCACCTATATTAAATATAAGGTCTCCAAGCTTTGTCCCCATTGGGACCTCTACGAGACCTGTGTTATTTACTGCACCAGCAAGGGCAAATACCTTTGTGCCCTTACTCTTTTCAGTGCCAAACTGGGCATACCAGTCAGCGCCTTTCAATATTATGGCAGGTATATTTGCATATGTCTCTACATTGTTTAAAAGTGTTGGTGAATCAAAGAGGCCTTTTACCACAGGGTATGGAGGCCTTGGTCTTGGCTCACCTCTTTTCCCCTCTATGGAGATCATAAGGGCGGTCTCTTCACCGCAGACAAAGGCGCCGGCGCCTATCCTGATATCAAGGTCAAAGTCAAAGCCTGTCTCAAATATGTCCTTACCGAGGAATTTATATTCCCTTGCTTGATTTATTGCCCATGTAAGTCTCTCTATAGCAAGGGGGTACTCTGCCCTCACATAGATATAGCCCTGTTTTGCACCTATGGCATAGCCTGCTATTGCCATTGCCTCTATAACACTATGGGGGTCACCCTCTAAGACACTTCTATCCATGAATGCACCAGGGTCACCTTCATCGGCATTACAGACCACATATTTAACATCACTCTCTGACTGACGGGCAAACTTCCATTTTAATCCAGTGGGAAAACCTCCTCCGCCCCTTCCTCTTAGTCCTGACTTCATTACCTCATCTATTACCTCATCCTGGGTCATGGAGGTAAGGACCTTTGCAAGTGCCATATAGCCATCCCTTGCTATGTATTCTTCTATATTTAACGGGTTTATGATTCCACAGTTTCTTAAAACTATCTTTTCCTGATATTTAAAGAAATCTATGCTCTTTAGAGATGGGACAGCCTTTGCTGTTAAAGGCTCTTTATAAAGTAGTGACTCAACAATCCTACCCTTGAGGAGGTGCTCGGATACAATGGTATCAGCGTCTTCAGGTTTTAGCTTCTGGTAAAAGACGCCTTCAGGATATACAAGGGCAAGGGGACCAAGGTCACATGAACCAACACAGCCTGTCTCAATTACTTTGACTTCATCCTGAAGCCCATATTCACGAATCTTTATAACAAAGGCATCGCGTATCTCGCGGCACCCTGAAGAGACGCATGCAGCACCTGCACAGACCAGTAAATGTGCACGAAATAACTCTTTTGCCATTTTTCCTCCTTACTCATATTTTTTGAGTATATCCATTATCTTTGTAGATTTAACCCTTCCATAGACATCATTATCCACAAGCATTGCAGGTGCTAATCCACAGGCACCAATACACCGCACAACATCCACTGAGAATCTCCTGTCTTCTGTTGTGCCACCTACCTTTGTGTTTAGTTCTTTTTCAACCCTTTCAAGGGTCTGCTGGCCTCCACGGACATAACATGCCGTGCCAAGACATACCTTTATACTGTGGCGTCCCTTTGGGACAGTGGAGAAAAAGCTATAGAAGGTTATAACACCACATATTGTGCTTATAGGGACATTCAGTCTTTCAGATATGATCTCCTGTGCCTTTTTAGGTAGATAACCAAACAAATTCTGTGCCTTGTGGAGTGCCATAATCAACTCTGTTGGTCTTCCTTTATGCTGTTCGATCATTTCTTCAAGTTTTGGATATAATTCTTCCTCATTTTGCTGGGCACATTGACATTGATGTTCTGAATCCATCTCTCCTCCTTATAACTCAATAAAAATATTATCAATCATTTATTACCTTCCCATCAATCTTGCTTCTTTTGTAGTAATGTGTATGCAGAAGATGGTGTGCCTTTTCTGAATTGGGTTTCCCGAGGTATTTTTCGTAAATAAGTTTTATTGATGGGTTTTCATGGGAACGACGATAAGGCAGGGATTTGTCTTCCTTATAGAGTGTTTCGCCTCTTCTTGTCCTCCTTGCCATATCACTGCCCCAGGGTTGGCCACCACCGCCTACGCAACCACCTGGACATGCCATTATCTCTATGGCATGATATTCACTCTTTCCCTCATTTTTAAGTTGTTCAGTAACCTTATCAAGGATCTTTCTGGCATTGCCAAGGCCATGGGCAACTGCAACCTTTAATTTCAGACCATCCACATCTATCTCTGCCTCTTTCACACCATCCATACCCCTCACAGCCACGATATCCACATCATCGAGCTCTCTTCCAGTCACAAGAAAATATGCTGAACGTAGTGCTGCCTCCATAACGCCACCAGTGGCACCAAATATGGTGGCAGCACCAGTGTATTCACCCATAGGGTCATCAGCAGGTTCATCAGGCATCTCCTTTAGGTCTATACCCGCCTGCCTCATCATCCTTGCAATTTCCCTGGTGGTGAGTACATAATCCACATCCTGGTAATTGCTGTCTCTCATCTCAGGTCTTTTACATTCAAATTTTTTTGCAGTACAGGGCATAATTGATACAGAAACTATCTTTTCTGGAGGGATGCCTTTCATCTCTGCATAATATGTCTTTGAAAGGGCACCGAACATCTGCTGGGGTGATTTTGCAGTGGAGACATACTCTGAAAGGTGTGGATAAAATGTCTCCATGAACTTAATCCAACCTGGGCTACAGGAAGTAATAACAGGGAGTTTCCCACCACCTGTTATCCTCCCTACAATCTCTGTGCCCTCTTCAAGGATTGTCAGGTCAGCAGTGAAATTTGTATCAAATACAGCATCAAACCCCATCCTTCTTAGTGCAGCATGCATTTTGCCTGCCACAAGCGTCCCGGGCTCCATGCCGAATTCTTCGCCTAACATTGCCCTTATGGCAGGTGCCTCCTGGACAACTACATGCTTTTCAGGGTCGTTTATGGCCTCCCAGACCTTATCTATATCACTTTTTTCATACAGAGCTCCTACAGGGCAAAAAACAGTGCACTGCCCGCAATTTACACACACACTATTTCCAAGTCCTGTATCAAAGGCATCGGTTATCACTGTTTCTGAGCCCCTTTTGCTCAATGCAAGGGCATTGACAGTCTGGATCTCCTCGCACACTTGAATACACCTTTCGCAGAGGATGCACTTATTTGGGTCTCTCACAATGGACAGGCTTGTATTGTCAATATCTTTTTTGGTTTGAGGATCCTTTCTATATTTAATATCTGAAATGCCTATTGTTGCTGCCAGATTCTGGAGTTCACAGCGGTTGTTCTTTATACAGGTAGGACAATCCATGTCATGGTCTGCAAGTATTAGCTCAAGTATGGTCTTTCTTGTTGTCCTCACAAGAGGGGTATTTGTGTGTATGTTCCAGCCATTGACCACCTCTGTCATACATGCCCTCTTTAGCGCAGGCATGCCCTCCACCTCTACAACACAGATACCACAAGAGCCTTTAGGTTTAAGGTCAGGGTGATAACACAGTGTGGGTATGGCAAAACCTGCTTTCTTTGCTGCCTCAAGTATGGTTGTCCCCTCTTTAACCTCTACATTAATATTATTGATCGTTACTTTAATCATAGCTCTACCCTTATTTTATTATTTTTTATTTAATCAGGCTGATACCTTTGCCATAAACTCATCTTTAAAATATCTCAACGCACTTGAAACAGGCAGGGAAACTGACTGTCCAAGGGGACAGAAAGATGCACCTTTCATTGCCTGGGTTATTTCCATTAATTCGTCTAAATCCTTCTTTTTCCCCTTAGAATTGGCAATCCTGTCTATGATCTCCACGAGTTTTGCAGTCCCAAGTCGGCATGGTACGCAGTGACCGCATGATTCGTGTTTAAAGAAATGGAGGACACTTTTTAGCATGTCCACTATGTCGGTATCTTCATTCATAACAAGGATTGCCCCTGAGCCAAGGGCTGCAGCGTATTCCCTGAGATTTACAAAATCCATCTTTACATCCAGCATCTCAGAGCTTATGAATGCGCCTGCTGCACCACCAATGAGTGCACCCTTGAAATTCTTTCCATCCTTTATGCCCCCACCGTATTCAAAGATAATCTCTTTTAAAGTCGTGCCCATCTCTGTCTCTATTAGCCCAGGGGTTTGCACATGCCCGAGGATTGTATAGACCTTTGTCCCGCTACACTTTTCAGTACCATAACCTCTATACCATTCTGCACCATTTCTTATAATCTCAGGGACATTTGCCAGAGTCTCCACATTATTTACAAGGGTTGGTTTTCCCCAGAGCCCTGCGTTGATAGGGAATGGTGGTTTATTCCTTGGATGGCCCCTTTTACCCTCAAGGGATTCAATAAGGGCTGTCTCTTCACCACAGATATATGCACCAGCACCTTTTTTTACGAATATGTCAAAGCTGAAATTGCTCTCAAGTATATTTTTTCCAAGTAGTCCGTATGACCTTGCATCAGCTATTGCCTTTTCTATTCGCTCTATTGAGAGGTTATATTCACCCCTTATATATACAAATCCCATTGTAGCCTTGATTGCATAGCCTGCAATAAGCATACCTTCAATGAGTTTATGAGGGTCGCCCTCAAGTATGAGCCTGTCTTTGAAAGTCCCTGGTTCACCTTCATCAGCATTGCAGATTACGAATTTTTCTTCACCTGGTGTTTTTATGGCGAATTCCCACTTTAGACCTGTTGGAAAGCCTGCACCGCCTCTTCCCATAAGGCCTGATTCCTTAACCTCCTTGACCACATCTTCAGGGGTCATGGTCTGAAGGGCCTTTGCAATTGCCTCATACCCCCCTGCAGCTATATATTCATCTATATTCTCCGGGTTTATAAAACCGCAATTTTTAAGGACTATCCTTGGTTGTTCTTTTAAGAGTCCTGTTTTTTCTTTTGTTATTATGGTCCGTTTTGGTGCCTCGGTGAGAATAAGTCTTTTTAATGGCCTTCCTTTGAGGAGATGTTCCTCCACAAGCTCAGGTACATCTTTTGTTGTTACATTGGCATAGTATATGCCCTCAGGATATACTACAAGGACAACACCCATGCCTGTAATACCAAGACTGCCTGTTTCAAGGACAGATACCTCTTTGTCAAGTCCATATTTTGTCAATTCTTTTATTAAGGCATCTTCTACAGCCCTGGCACCTGACATGATTGTACCTGCATCTATACTTATCAATATATGGTTACGGACAATATTCATGATGTCTGTCTCCTTTCCTCGAGGATGGCATCGATCTTCTCAGGTGTAAGATTTCCCACCATCTCTTCATTTATCATCATAGCTGGGGCAACACCGCATATGCCGAGGCAGCTTGTAAGCTCAAGGGTGAACACGCCATCCTTTGTAGTCTCACCTATATTAACCTTCAGCTTCTTTTTCAGGTATTCAAGGAGTGATTCTGAGCCCATTAGGTGACATGGTGGCGATTCACATAGTCTTATAATATATTTACCCCTTGGCTGAAGGCTGAACATGGAATAAAAGGTAACGACACCATGGACATAGCTATATGGGATTTTTAGATAATTAGCACATATCTCTATATCCTCTTTTGCAATGTAGTGCTGCGGGTTATTATCCTGCAGGTCATGGAGTATATAGAGTATATTATCAAGGCTCGGTTCATACTTTTTTAGTATCTCTTCTCTGTTCAAGATAAATCACCCCCAATTTTATTTTACTTCTATCACATACTCTGAGACAGGACGATGGTTAACTATATGTTCGGCTATGATTTTTCTTGCCTTATCTGCGTCAATATTGCCATAGATAACCACATCCTTGCCCTCTTCATGGACCTCAATCATAGGTTCATGGGAGGCAAGACCCTTTTCTCCTGTCTGGGTCACAATAACATCAGTAAGATTACGGCTGGCTATCTCATCAAGCAGGGCCTTTAGGACATCACGGGCACCTGCGGCAATACCGCTTGTCGCCATCCCCACCACGATCTTTACCCTTGCCTGTTTTTGTCTCAATTCAATATCCTTAGATGCCTGTTCCCTTATCTTTTTTAGATCTTCTAATTTCATGACTCCTCCCCTCTTCTTTTCCTTAAAATTAAATAAATTTCAAATGTTCGTCAAGATAATTGGTTAAAAATTTAATAACCTCTGGACTATTGATAGGCACACCATCTAAGAGTCCCTTTATCTCCTCAGTATCAAATATGAAATTAATAATATCATTTTTTATGTTAAACAGAAAATCTACCTCTGGATTGCTAATGGTTAGTATAAGAATAGTATCATTTAGATTGCCGATTGGTGGTAGGTCAGGGTGATCAAGCTGGAAAGTGGCCTCTATCTCAGTGCCTTTACCTATTGTGCTTTTTATTTTAAAATGGCCACCACATGTCTCGGCAGTGCCTTTTAAAAGAGGTATGCCGAGTCCTACTTTACGACCTGTTTTTGTTGAAAAAAAGGGATCTATAACCTTTTTGATAGTCCCTTCATCCATTCCCTTCCCATTGTCTGTTACCTTAAGCATCAGCCTGTTATTAATTGTACTCTTTTCCAAAAAAATAAATATCTTCTTTGCATTAGCAGACACAGAGTTTGCTGCTATGTCTGTAATGTGTGCACAAATATCATCCATCATGTTATTTAGACATTTATGGTAAAAATTAAGCAATTATTATGCCAAATCTTGATGATAATTTTTAAGATCCCCTTCGTAATTTCAGCATGTTTATATTGTGAAAATTTTATCAAAGTCTTTTGGATATTTTCAATAAAAATTTTAAAAAAAACTAAAAAAATTTAAAAATAGCTTTTGCAAAGTGATATCAAATCTTTCAACCACCGAAGTATTGGAATATATACTGATTATAATCATTTTATATCTCGAAGAGAATATGGGGGTAATATTAAGGAAGACCCTTGCAAAGCCTTGCAAAGGTCTTGTTATGTATTAAAGATCATTAAATAAATTTACTTTTTTATACGTAACCCCCCATGATATATTTACTGAGATGTTCAATCATTATGCCTTGAGCCTCTATTATTGCTTTGAGGACGTCTCCTATTGAAATGATACCAACGAGTTTATCTCCATCTAATACAGGGAGATGGCGTATCCTTTTTTCAGTCATAATACCCATACACTCCTCAAGAGTTGTATTTGGGTTGACTACAAAAAGCTCAGTTGTCATTATCTCTTTAATATATGTCTCTTTTGAAGATTTACCTTGAAGAATTACCTTTCTTGCATAATCACGCTCAGTGATTATACCTTCAACTTTGTTATTTTCATTGACTACCACAAGGGCACCAACACCTTTATTGTTCATCATCTCAAGGGCACGGTAGACTATTGCATCTGGGCTTATAGTCCATACATTAGAGCCTTTTTTTGCTAATACACTTCCTACTTTTTCCATTTAGCACCTCTTTTTTTTAGCATTTATTATAAAATATAAAAAAAATTTTTTTTATTCAAGCTTTTTTATTTTGAAAAAAATACCGCTGTTTTATACTTTGTTGATTTTTTTATCTTAATATTTAAGTTGCAATGACCTTAATAAATCAAAAATCAAAACTATGCTTCCAGTAAGAATAAAAGTTTAATTTACCGATAGTGGCAAAAATACTTCTTTGAAGTTCTGTAACGATTTGAAAAAGAATGATTTTTTAATTTGACAAAGTTTCTGTAAATAATATATTAATCGAGAAGGAAATTTATTAATATTTAACCTATCTATCAAACAGGGGTGTCCATGGAAACAATAACCTTAACAATCGATGGCAGGAAGGTAAAGGGGGAAACAGGACAGACTGTCTTAGAGGTGGCTCTTAAAAACAGTATAAAAATTCCATACCTTTGCTATCATCCAAAAGTAAGCAAGACAGGTGCCTGCAGGGTATGTATTGTAAGGATAAATGGGACTATACTGAAGGCATCATGTGTTGAACCTATAGCTGAAGGTATGACTGTGGTCACAGAGGATGAAGAGATAGTAAAGATTAGAAAATTTATACTTGAATTACTCCTATCTGATGGTGACCACAACTGTCTTTATTGTGATGCAAATGGCGACTGTGAATTTCAGACATTAATTCAGCGATATGATATACAGGAGGTTAAGCCGTCAGCCTCAAGGACACCAAAAGAGATAGATTATGAATCAAGCAATGCTCTAAAAAGAAACGAAAACAGATGCATCCTCTGTGGAAGATGTGTAAAGGCATGCAGGGAGATACAGGTCTCCAATGTGTGGAGCTTTACTGAAAGGGGAAGTGAGACCCACCTTGTGGCAGATGATGGGAAAAGGATAGGTGAGTCAAGTTGTGTCAAGTGTGGCACATGTGCACAGTTGTGTCCTACAGGGGCAATTACATTTCAGACTGTTATTGGAAGAGGTTCAAACTGGGAACTTACAAGTATACCGAGCATATGTATATATTGCGGTGTAGGGTGTAAGATAGATTTTTACAAAAACAGAGACAATATACTTGTCAAGGCAATGGGCAACTATACAGGCCCTAATGAGGGCCATCTATGCGTCAAAGGTCGGTTTGGATTTGATTTTGTCCACAGCGAAAAGAGACTTAAAAAACCCCTGATAAAGAAGAATGGTGTCTTTGTAGAGGCAGAGTGGGGTGAGGCGCTGAATCTTGTTGCCTCAAGATTAAGGGAGATAAAGGATAAATATGGCCCTGATTCTATTGCCGCTTTATCCTCTGCAAAGTGCACAAATGAAGAAAACTATCTACTACAGAAATTTATCCGTTCCATAATAGGCACGAATAATATAGACCACTGTGCCCGTCTCTGACATTCCTCCACTGTCGCCGGTCTGGCGGCTGTTTTCGGTTCAGGGGCAATGACAAACTCTATCAGGGAGATACCCATTTCAGAATGTTATCTTGTTATAGGCTCCAACACCACAGAGAACCATCCTGTTATAGGGTCTATGATAAAAAATGAGGTGATTAATAGAGGTAAAAAATTGATTGTTGTTGACCCGCGAGAAATAGAGCTTGCAAGATATGCTGATTACTATTTCCAGATAAGACCAGGGACTAATATAGCAATCCTTAATGGTTTTATGCATGTTTTAATAAAAGAAGGATTATACAATAAGGAATTTGTTCAGACAAGGTGTGAGGGTTTTGATGAGATGGCAAGGGTGCTTGAAAAATACACGCCTGAGTTTGTGGCAGATATATGTGGTATTGATAATCCTGAAGATATTGTGGCTGCTGCAAGGCTTATGGCAAGACTTAAGCCTATGGCGCTTTACTATTCTATGGGTATAACCCAATTTATATCAGGTGTAAATGGTGTGAAATCAACTGCAAATCTCCAGATGCTCCTTGGAAACGTTGGGATTGCTGGCGGTGGTGTCAACCCATTGAGAGGCCAAAATAATGTACAGGGTTCATGCGATATGGGCGCATTACCTGTTTCATACCCTGCCTATCAGCCTGTGGCATCTGAGGACAATAAGAAAAAATTCGAGACTGCATGGTGTGTCCCTAACCTTTCATTAAAACCTGGACTTACGATTCTTGAGATGTTCAATCATGCCATTGCAGGCAATATAAAGGCAATATATGCAATGGGTGAGAACCCTGTCATGTCTGACCCTAATCAGCGTCATGTTATAGAGGCCCTTGAGTCCCTTGAATTCTTTGTGATTCAAGATATATTCCTCACTGAGACAGGCCAGTATGCCCATGTTGTCCTCCCTGCCAGGTCATTCCTTGAAAAAGAAGGCACAGTCACAAATACTGAAAGAAGGGTACAGTTGATGCATAAGGTCCTGCCACCTGTTGGCGATGCAAAAGATGACTGGTGGATAGTTCAGGAGGTGGCAAAGAGGATGGGTGCCCAATGGGATTATAAAAAACCAGAGGACATATTTGAAGAGATTAGAAAGGTTACACCATCATATGGAGGCATAACATATGAAAGGGCTGATAATTCCATAATTCAATGGCCCTGTCCATCTGAAGACCATCCGGGAACCCAGTTTCTTCATAAGGATAAATTCACAAGGGGTCTTGGTTTATTTACACCCGTTGAATATACACCTCCGGCAGAAGAGGCAGACTTTGAGTATCCTATGGTACTTACAACAGGCAGGATCCTCGACCATTTCCATACTGGAACCATGACAAGAAAATCAAAGGTCCTTGAAGAGAATGTATATGAGGGATTTGTGGAGATAAATCCCAATGATGCACAGAACTACAATATAGTGAATGGAGAGGTCATATCAGTCTCTACAAGGAGGGGCAGTATTAGGATAAAGGCAAAGGTAACAGAGAAGATTAAACCAAATACAGTTTTTATACCCTTCCACTTCTTTGAAGCCTGTGCGAATGTGTTGACCATAGATGCCGTTGACCCTACATGCAAGATACCAGAATATAAGGTCTGTGCATGCAGGATAGAGAAGGTTCAATCTTAAATAACCAGTGATTGAAAAAATATCCCACTGCTTGCAGTGGGATATTGATTGTAACACAATGACAGGGATTTTACCTGAGTAGATTACACTATCCAGCCAATTTTAATGAGCAATACCACTTAAAAGGCCTCTTATTCTTCATCAAGACCTTCTTCTTCAGGCTCAGGTTGAACTGGTTTACCAAGCCCGATCATCTCCAATTCCTCAGTAGGCTCCTTAGGTATTAGATGATGGGGTAAGAAGGCTGCGTTTGCAATAATGGTTGGGATAACAGCACTGGCTATTACACTAAAAACAAGAAAGGAGTACTGCTGCTGGGTGATTATACCCTTTGTAAAACCAAAGAGTGCAGATATAGTTCCAAAGGTGAGCCCTGTGGACATAAGGAGTGTATAATACCATTGTTCCCTGTATCCTTTACGAAAGAGCCTAATAAAAGGAAATAGACCGAATATCTTTGAGAATACCTTTCCCCCAAATAGGACAAAAAAGATTACAGGGCTTGATTTTATTAAGGACATCAAGGATACAAGCGTTCCAGCCCTTATAAAATAAAAGGGTGTAAGAAAACCAACAGTTAGGGTGCGAAGCCTTCTTATCCATACTACATCCTTTGCAGTAGTCCCGGCAAGCGCCATGCCGGCAATATAGGCAGGAAGCACTGGTTCAGTGTCTGACCATAGGGCAAGGGCGCCCAGGCCAAAAAGGGTCAACAGCACCCATTTGGTTCTCACTGCAGCAGTTTTATAAGCATATAGACGTGTTATGAGGTGGGTAAGATAGGGTAAAAGGATTAAAAAAGCAGAGCATACAATGACAAAAATAAATGTTTTATATGTAAATGGGGCAAATAAAAGGCCAAGGGCTATCACAGTCCCTAAATCATTTACAAAACACGCGCCCAAGACACCTTTTCCAAATTCTGTGTTATTAAGACCTGTCTCCAGCATAACTGCATATACAACAGCCATCGAGGTTGTAGAGAGGGCTACACCACTCAAGAGGCTTGCCCTTATATCCCATCCAAGGACATAATAAGCCAATGCAGCACATCCAAAAAAGGGCGCAAAAAAACCTATGAGACCAATGACGCTCACCTCCTTTAATTTTACCCTTAGTATTTGAGGGTCAAGCTCTGCCCCTGCTAAAAAGGTAAGTAATATTGCCCCTGATGATGCGAGAAACTTGACCCATTCTTGGTTAGTACCCAGCATATCTGGCTTTCCAAAGCCATAAAAAACAGCCCCTGCAGCAACACCTATACATATCTCAACAAGGGCTATAGATATCCGGAAGTGGTTTGCCAGTATTGTGGAAAACATGGCCAGGAAAAGCCAGATGGTTGCAGTTATGAATATCTTTTCCATATAGAACACTCCTTTACATGTTTTGCATTGCAAGGCCTTTAAAAAGCCCATAATGGGTCTGGTGGGGTCTAATTTGAATATTTTTTCTAAGGTGTGTCATCAAACTAAATTATCCATAAATTTTTATTTATAGTGGGTTGGGTAATCGATACTGATAACCCAAGCTAAACTAATTAATCTTAGCAAGTGGTTATCAGTCTTAAGGGACGGTTAAAGGCGAACCCAATCACCTGATTATAACTATCACTTTGTGATCTTTTTTTCAAGGTAAAAAATAAACTATCCTCTGATATGCAATGGGGTATCAATGAAATTAAAAAAAATCTTTTTAAAAGGCTGGGATTTACCTTTAGAGATTGAAATCTGTCTTATAAGATGAGGCTAAATTGCCCATAGATAAAGGCCTGTCTCTTCATCATATGCCCTTTTAAAGACATGGCCTGAGAATTCAGCAATCTCAAACTCAAAGGCGAATACCTCTGTGCCCTCAAATATGTGACCCCCTACGCATGAACAATCTTTCTTTGAAAATACACCATGTATATGGACAAATGGTTCACTATCCTTAATAGATATATTACCTTTCAGAGATAGGATCTCCATAGGTTCATCAAAGACCATTGTCTTGTAAACCCTATCTTTCTGGTCATAATATCCGATTCTTGCCTTTGAAACTGCCCCTATACCAGATAACATACCTTTTTGGATAGATTTATCCTTTAAAAATGACCCTATCCCCTCCAGTATGTCACTGCCTTTTGGAAGCCTTCCCTGTAAAATCCTCTCTATTTTAAATTCTTTAAAAAGCATAATATCTATCCCCTATAAAATGTCTTTATTTACTTAGCTTTTTTTCAAAAGCCTTTTTATATTATACAGTAAGTCACCTATCTCTTTTTCTGTAAACCCCTCGAGCATATCTTTTACACATATGTCTTTGTCGTTTTCTATTTTTCTAAGAGTTTCTAAACCTTTTTCTGTGATCTCAAGGATCGTGGCACGTTCATCATTGGGGTCTGATTTTCTTATTATATATCCGTTTTTTTCGAGCCTTTTTGCAAGACCTGTCATATTGGCAGGCGGGACAAGCATAATCCTGCTTACTGTTGTTGTTTTTGTCTGTTTATTATCTGAAGCATTGAGAACCCTTAAGATATTGTATTGAGGGAAAGAAAGACCATATTTACGAAATACAGAAGACACTACCCGCTTGTATTGTTCGCCAACACGGATTATAGCCATAAGGAGCTTTTCGCTGTCTGTTAGATCACTCTTATATGTTTTTTCAGCCATGCCTTATTCTTATATATATAAATAAAATTTTTACACTCACTATTTTAAACAAAAATTTTAAAAAATCAATATATAATTATTTAAAAAATATTTATTCAATATATTGAATAAATATTTTAAATGTGCTATCATATGGCATATAAAAAATTGTTTTGGAGGCATCATGTTTCATTATGCTTGGGTCATTGCATTTACAGGGACACTGGTCCTCATACTTTCTCATGGTTTTGGTCGTATGTCTTATTCCTTAATCTTAGGCAGCATGAAGGAAGGTCTATCTCTATCTTATACCCAGATAGGTCTTATAGGTACAGGGAACTTTATAGGTTATCTCTGTCTTGCTGTTATAGGTGGTTTTTTGGCTTCACGGTTCGGCACAAGGAGGGTCTTGTTCATATCACTTCTTGTAATGGGGGTGAGCCTATTTCTCACAGGCACATCTAACTCATTTATATTTGCATTTTTGATGAGGCTTATAACAGGCATGGGTAATGCAGGTAGCTATGTGCCTATGATGGCACTGCCTGCTGCATGGTTTGTGGCAAATAAGAGAGGGCTTGCCACAGGCATAGTAACATTAGGGCTGTCTCTTATACACATCT
>JAOAHW010000076.1 GCA_026415015.1 Syntrophorhabdaceae bacterium | reverse complement strand
GGGCAGAATCACCTTTTAGGGGTTTTGACCACACTGTTACCTACCACAGGATGCCAGGCGGGGCATTTCCCAGTTCATTTGAACAGGCAAGTAAAGGCAATTTTCTTGACCTTATGCCTGCTATCCTTAGGGTTATGTCTCTTTATAACCAGATTATCCACTATTTTGATGTAACCCCTGGGTCCCAGATCACCTGGGTAACATGCAGTGGTATAGTAAATAGATACGCCAAAGAACAAGGCAGTGCTGGCATAAAGAACCTGATAAGGCTTCTCGAAAAATTTATCTATGAGAAAAACCAAGACTTTGATTCAATGGATGAGGAAGAACAGGATGAACTTCTGAACCTTTTTAGAAACGCACCAGAAGACTTTAAAAACCTGATACTCGGTCAATATGGAAGGCTTCCAGATGGCTGGCCAGCAGAATGGGTATATAAGAGTGCATTTGGAGGCGAGTGGAAAGAAAAGATAAAATCAAGAAATGAGAGATCCCCGGATGAGATGTTAAAAAATGAAGACCTCGAACGTCTGAGGTGGAATCTCAAAAACGCCTTGGGCAGGAATCCTACTGATGAGGAATTTGTTCTCTATCTTATGCACCCTAAGGATACCATTGAATACTTAGAATGGAGAGATAAATTCGGAGAGGCGCCCCTTGTACTTCCCACTCATGTGTGGAGAAATGGACTTAAAAAACCTGGAGATAAGGTGGAATTTGACCTATGGGGAAAACCATATTGCATAGAGCTTGTATCCATTGGGGCTGAACACGACGGGGTCATCCATGTAGTTGTCCTGGTAAACAATAAGACAAAGGTATACGAAGTCTATACACCCCATGCAAAAAAGGTTGAGAAAAGGATGGCTAAGGGTGCAAATGAGATTGCATCTCCAGTAAATGGGACAGTATGGCGTATAGGTAACCCTGAGAGAGGGACGATAAATGTTGGGGATATAGTTCGTAAAGGTGAAGAGATTGCCAATGTTGAGGCCATGAAGATGGAGAATGTGATAGTTGCACCCTTTGATGGTCAGATTGTAGAGATATGTGTCAAGCTCAATGAACTCGTTGAGGAGGGTCAACTCCTCTTTGTTATAGACAAAAAGGTCAAAGAGGATGCAAGGACAGAAATCCCACCTGACTCATAAGAGATTTTGAAATCCATTCCATAAACTCAGGGGGTCTTATGTTGACTCGTTATTTTTATTCTGATAATCTTATCTTACAGTTGTTATGGAGGCTTGAATAGATGCTTGAAGAAGAGATGATAAAGATACCTGAGGTCCTGCCGCTTTTGCCTGTAAGAGACATGGTCATGTATCCTTCTGTTGTGCTGCCCCTTTTTGTGGGCAGGGACATGTCCATAAATGCAGTAGAAAAGGCACTATCCAAAGACAGACTTATAATAGTGGCAGCACAAAAGGACTTGACAGATGAAGACCCTCTGCCTGAAAGGATTTATAGTATCGGGGTGGTTTCGCAGATAATGAGGATGTTGAGACTCCCTGATGGTAGGGTTAAGATACTCATCCAGGGATTAAAAAAGGCAAGGGTTAAGGAATATACCCAGGAAGCTCCCACCTTTCTCGTGACTGTAGAGGTCATTGAAGAACCTGTCATAACTGAGATCACACTGGAGATTGAGGCGCTCATGAGATACGTGAAAGAAGAAATGGAGCGTGTAGTATCCATGGGCAGGATGGTACCCCCTGATATACTCATTGTCCTTGACACAATAGATGAACCAGGAAAACTGGCAGATATTGCCGCTGCAAATCTTGGGCTCACTGTGGAGAAGGCACAGGAGATCCTGGAGATATTAGATCCTGTTGAGAGACTAAAGAAACTCTCTGAGATTTTGAGCAAAGAGATAGAACTGTTGAATATGCAGGCAAAGATACTCTCCCAGGCCAAAGAGGAGATGACAAAGAGCCAGAGGGATTACTTCCTCAGGGAGCAGATGAAAGCAATAAAAAACGAGCTTGGAGAGGGAGATGAGAGGTCTGAGGAGATAGAGGACCTCCAGAAGCGCATCAAAAAGGCAAAGATGCCTAAAGAGGTGGAAAAGGAGGCAAAAAAACAGCTTGACAGGCTCGATCTCATGCACCCTGATGCAGTGGAGTCATCTATGGTGAGGACATATATAGAATGGCTTGTAGAGTTGCCTTGGAGTGTATCAACTCAGGACAACATTGATATAAAACTGGCAAAGAAGGTCCTTGATGAAGACCATTATAACCTTGATAAGGTCAAGGAGCGGATACTTGAATTCTTAAGTGTTATAAAGCTCAAGGGTGAGATGAAAGGACCAATCCTCTGTTTTGTGGGCCCACCAGGTGTGGGTAAGACATCCCTTGGAAAATCTATTGCCAGGGCCCTTGGCAGGAAGTTCTCGAGGATATCCTTAGGTGGTATGAAGGATGAGGCAGAGATAAGGGGTCACAGGAGGACCTATGTAGGCTCTATGCCAGGGAGGATTATCCAGTGCATAAAGCAGGCAGGGTCAAATAACCCTGTGTTTATGATGGATGAAATAGACAAGATAGGAACAGACTTCAGGGGTGACCCGGCAAGCGCACTCCTTGAGGTGTTGGACCCTGAACAGAATCACTCATTTAGCGACCACTATTTAAACGTCCCCTTCGACCTCTCAAAGGTCATGTTTATTACAACTGCCAACAGGATTGATACAATACCCTCAGCCTTAAGAGACAGGATGGAGATTATAAATATTGCAGGGTATACAGAAAAGGATAAGCTCATGATTGCAAAGAGATACCTGATACCTAAACAGCTAAAAGAGAACGGGATAAAACAGAGGTACCTACGGTATACAGACCATGCCATAACAAAGATTATCCAGGAGTACACAAGAGAGGCAGGCTTAAGAAACCTTGAAAGGGAGATTGCATCTGTCACAAGAAAGGTGGCAAGAAATATTGCAGAAGGAAAAAAGAAAAAGACAGTCATCACAACAAAAAACCTCCATACTTTCCTTGGCGCCCCTAAATATCTCCCAGAAGGTGATTTAGACGGTGATATACCAGGGATAGCCACTGGTCTTGCATGGACAGAGTTTGGCGGTGATGTCCTCCATGTGGAGGCATCATGCAGAAAAGGAAAAAAAGACCTGACCCTTACAGGGAGCATGGGTGATGTGATGAAGGAGTCTGCCCAGGCAGCCCTAACCTACATAAAATCAAAGGCAGGCGACCTTGGCATTGAGGATGGTGTATTTGATAATTTAGAGATGCATGTCCATGTACCTCAGGGTGCAATACCCAAAGATGGTCCTTCAGCAGGCATAACAATGGCTATAGCTATGATAAGCGCAATTACCCAGAGGCCTGTAAAGAGAAAGATAGCCATGACCGGAGAGATAACACTGACAGGTAGGGTCCTGCCCATAGGGGGTCTAAAGGAAAAGGCCCTGGCAGCGCTCAGGGCAAGGATGGAGGCAGTTATAATACCCCATGAAAACACCCGAGAATTTGATGAGATACCCCAGTATGTGAGAAGGAACCTGAAGTTTATCCCGGTTAAAAATATGGATGAGGTAGTCGAGTTAGTTTTTAAATAACTTCATCAGAATCCTTAACAGGGGGGCATATCATGAAACCCGCCTCTTTTTATGAAAGACTTGAAGATAATAAGGTAAGATGCCATCTATGCCGTCATAACTGTACTATAGCTGACGGAAAAAGAGGCATCTGCAGTGTAAGGGAAAATAAAGAAGGTACATTATACAGCCTTATCTATGGGTATCCCTGTTCATATCATGTTGACCCTATTGAAAAAAAACCCCTTTTTCACTTTTTTCCAGGCTCAGGGGCATTCTCTATTGCCACAGTGGGCTGTAACTTTCAGTGCCTCCACTGTCAGAACTACGAGATATCCCAGTTACCACAGGAAAAAAAGAAAATAGTTGGAGAAAGGATCTTACCGGAAGAGGTAGTAGATATGGCAGAACAATCAGGCTGCAAAAGTATATCATATACATATACAGAGCCCACTGTCTTCTTTGAATATGCCTTTGATATAGCACAACTGGCAAAACAAAAGGGTATCTATAATAATTTTGTAACAAATGGATATATAGAGGAAGAGCCACTTAAGGCAATAAGGCCTTATCTTGATGCAGCTAATATAGATTTAAAGGGTTTTAATGAGGATTTCTACAGAAGACAGTGTAAGGCAGAACTTAAGGGTGTCTTAGATACGATAAAACTATATAAATCACTGGGCATATGGATAGAGATTACAACCCTTATAATACCTGGTCACAATGATGGTGATGATGAGTTAAAGGATATAGCCTCTTTCATAAAGGATGAGGTAGGCATTGAGACACCATGGCATGTAAGTGCATTCTATCCCACATATAAATGTCTTGATGCAAAAAGGACACCTCCTAAGACACTAAAAAGGGCGAGGGAGATAGGTATGGAGGCAGGTCTCCGATATGTCTATATGGGAAATATCCCTGGCTCTGAAGGAGAGCACACATACTGCTATAACTGTAAAAAGACCATCATCAAAAGATTTGGATACACTATACTGGAATACAATCTAAAAGATGGCGCATGCGTATTCTGCAACACCAAGATTGACGGCATAGGATTATAGATTTAATAAAATAGTGAATTCTGAAGAGATAAAAAATCAGACTCAGAATATCTTCAATGCAGCCATATCATCAGTAAATCCATATTCTGCAGTAAAAGCACATACAGGACACATATTATCCTTCTGCCACAAGCACAGAATAAAACAATTTTTTATTATTGGTTTTGGAAAGGCATCCTTTGACATGGCGAGGGCTATCAATGACGGTTTGGGTAAAATCATAAAAGAAGGTATAGTCATAACAAAATATGGCCATGCCAAGGGCATGGAATCTATTGACAAAATAAAGATTTATGAGGCAGGGCACCCCATACCTGATGAAAATGGTGTGGAAGCTACAAATAAAATTATAAGGCTTTTAGAAAAGGTAGATGAATCCACCCTTGTAGTATGTCTTATATCAGGAGGGGGGTCAGCACTTCTTGTCTCACCTCTTAAGCCAATAACATTACAGGAAAAGCAGATTACAACAAAGATGCTGCTTGATGCAGGGGCTGATATAAATGAGGTAAATACATTAAGAAAACACATCTCTTCTGTAAAAGGTGGCAGGCTCGCCCGGATTGCCTACCCTGCCCATATAAAATCTTTGATACTTTCCGATGTTATCGGGGACAGACTCGATGTTATTGCATCAGGGCCAACAACATTAGATAAGACTACATACGCCGATGCATTAGAGGTCATAAAAAGATATGGACTATCAGATAAAATACCATACCATATAATGGAGGTTATAAATAAAGGTATAAAGGGTGAGATGCCTGAGACAATAAAGGAAAAAGACCCTGTGTTAAGTAAGGTAGAGAACATTATCATAGGCAGTAACAAGATTGCCCTATCCGCAGCAGGTGCAAAGGCCTCTGAACTTGGATTTCATGTAGAAATTCTATCTACAGAGATAGATGGCGAGGCAAAAGAGGTGGGAAAGAGGCTTGCTGGTATTGCTAAAGCCTATAAAACTAAAAAAAAGCAATCCGAGACAAAAAGGCCTATATGCCTTTTGAGCGGCGGGGAGACAACAGTTAAGGTAGTAGGAAAAGGATTGGGAGGGAGAAATACAGAGCTTGCCCTTGCCTTTGCCATAGAGATTGAAGGTGAGGATGGAATAGCCATGCTATCAGCAGGCACAGACGGAACAGATGGACCTACAGATGCAGCAGGGGCTTATGTAACAGGGCAAACTATTAAAAGGGCAAAGGAACTTGGATTAAATCCCTATGACTATCTTCTGAATAATGATTCTTATAACTTTTTCAAAAAAATAGACAGCCTCTTTATAACAGGACCTACAGGGACCAATGTGATGGATATTCAGATAATACTCACTGAGAACCCTTAAATGCCTTATCTTTTTAGAATTTTCTTTATCCGCAAGAGTAATAGGTCCTTTGAGATGGGTTTTTTTATAAAATCCAATGCTCCCAACTCAAGACCCTTTATCTCGTCCACTTGGTCCGCCCTGGATGTGAGAAATATTAATGGCACATCTATACCCTTCTGGTTCTTGATCTCCATGAATTTGAATCCATCTAGATTAGGCATCTCTATATCGGAGAGCACAAGGCTGAATTGCTTCTGGGCAAGCTGGATAAGGGCATCTATACCATCATTGGCAATGGTGACAATATAACCTGCATCACTAAGATAACGGGATAGGAGCATCTGCATGTCTTTATCGTCCTCAACAAGGAGTATTTCTTCTCTGGCACCGGGTTCCTCTTTTTTTACTGTCTCTACTTGATTAGCCTTTATTTCCTCGGTTTCTAACCTCTCCTCTTGTGGGATAGGTTGCACCTCTTCTCTCACAGGCACCTTTATTTTTTCCTCTGTCTCTATCTCCTCTAAAAGCACCTTGTAATATACATCCTCTGGAGAGAATATAAGTTTTTTAACCTTCTCTATGGCGTGATTACTTATAAGATAATGACCCTCTTTTCTAACCATAGTCCTTATCTCTGCTATTGACCTATTGGAGCGGACCATATTGCTTATTAAAGGGTCAAACCTTATTATCTCATATATACCTTCACGGCCAAAGTATCCTGTATCATTACACTTGGGACATCCAACAGGATGGGCAACCACCTCTGGCAGTGCATCTGTATAGGGTCTCAGCATATTCTTTTCTTCCTCAGTTATTGGGACAACGCTCTTGCAGTGGGGACAGAGTTTTTTAAGAAGCCTCTGGGCGACTATTCCAAGGATTGTATCCGCCATCTGTCCTCTTGTGATTCCCAATCTTTCAAGGCGGAATATGGCTGTAGTGGCATTGGATGTATGGAGTGTTGTTATTGTTACATGGCCTGTGCTTGAAAAGTCCACAGCCACCCTTGCAGAATAGGGGTCCCTTACCTCACCGATAAAGAGTATATCAGGGTCCTGTCTAACTGATGATTTAAGGAGTGCCTCAAAGGTAACACCCATCTTTTCATTGACCTGCTGCTGGTTTGCAAAAGGGATAGTATATTCAACAGGGTCCTCTACAGATATGAGGCTTCTCTTTTTACAATCGATCTGGGCAAGGAGGCTATAAATGGTTGTGGTCTTCCCTGCACCTGTGGGGCCTACTATGAGTATCAACCCCTGGTTACGGCTGGCAAAATCCACCATAATGGCTACCTGTTCATCTGTCATTCCAAGGTCTTTCAAGTCCTTCTGTTTTACTGTTGGTTCAAGTAGTCTAATAATAACGCTCTCTCCAAAGGGCGTGGATGTGGTGGCAAGCCTGAGTTTAAATGTCCTGTTATCTATCACTGCCTCTACAGCCCCATCCTGGGGTTTACGTTTCTCTGTTATGTCAAGTCCTCCTAAGGCCTTCAATCTTGTTATGACCATCACCCCTGTTACATTGTTGAATGAGAACATGTCCCTCATATCTCCGTCTATCCTGAAACGGACCACAGTATGATTCTCCTTTGGTTCTATATGGATATCGCTTGCCCTCTCTGTTACTGCTGTATACAAGATAGTATTAGTAATGTGGACAACAGGTCTCTTCTCTATCTCTTCCTCAGTAACATCCATCTTCTTTTTTGTAACAGGATTTGCAATCTTTATCTTTTCCTCAAGCATGCTTATTTTTCTGTCAGCTCCTGTGCCACCATATTCAAGGAGGGCCTCAATATTTTCAGGTTCGGTAATGAATATGTTTAGCTGTTTTGACCTTGAATACTTTTTTAACGTCTCTATAAGCTCCCAGTTAAAGGGGTTACTCATTACATAGGCATCTACAATATTGTTTTCTCCTATGGCAACAACAAAATAATTCTTTGAGAATGGTTTTGGTAGGGCACCGAGCAAGACACTCTCTTCATCCACAATAGGCAGATATCTAAATCGGCAGTATCTGGCGATGAGGGATGCCACCTGATTTGGTGGTACACCCTCTTTTGCAAGGATATTATATATCTTGTCCGAATGGACATTGGATAATCTTACCCTTGCTTGCTCTGAGAGTGTCAGCTCATCAGCTATAAAGTTTTTAAATCCACCAAAGTCCAGGACACCTAAATCAACCTCGCTTTTTGATATGTCCTTTTTCAACTCTGTCCATTTGCTTTTAGTGGATAAATGATATTTTATCTTTTCCAGGAGAACATCTTTCTTGAAAGGCTTGGTCAGATAATCTGCAGCCCCTACTGCAAAGGCCTTGGCCTTATCCTGGTTTTCGTCCTTTGAGGTTAAAAATATAACAGGTATATAGGCAGTATCTTTATTTTCCTGGAGTTTCATGCAGGTATCATAACCGTCCATCTCAGGCATCACTACATCGAGCAGCACAAGGTCAGGTTTTAGGGTCTGGGCAAGCTGGAGGGCCTCTTTCCCACTACCCGCTGTTATTACCTCATAGCCGCTGCCAATAAGGATCTGTTCAAGAAGTCGCCTGATGTCAGGGTCATCATCTATGCTCAGGATTACTGGTTTCATGGGACTAACCATATATAATCTTAACCCTGTTTAGATAATCATTTAATTCTTCTACAAGCATTTTTATGGCCTCCTTATCTTTATTTTTTGCTGCCTGCTCTATAGATTTGCCTATATCTGTTATGGCATCAAAACCATAACCACCGCCTGAACCCTTCATGCTGTGACCCAGTATCCTTATTGTATCATAGTCACCCTCTTTTAACGCATCTTTTATTTTTCTTATATCATTATGTCTATTTTCCAAATAGCCCGGGATAAGGTCTTCCAGGTCAGGGTCAATGTGAACTATTATCTTATCTCCTTCTATTGCCATGACGCTCTCCTTAAAATTACTTCTCATATATCTTCTATAAGGGCGAGACAGTGGCATTATCAAAGCTTACACTTGAACCACTCCAGCTCCTTAAGCCCACCATACCTGATGTAAATGTAGAGTCTTTAAAATTTATAACTGTCTGGCCATCTATTTTAATTGTATGCTCGTCACCCTGGACGCTTATTGCTATCTCATGAGACTGGTTATAGATTGGAAAACCATTTGGGATTTTAATAGACTGAAAAACAGCCTGTTCAATGCCGTTTACAACCTTTCTTACAACAAACTTATCTCCAATCCCAGGGTTATACTGGAATACATAGCCTGTAATATTCGGGTTACCATCTGCCCTGTAGTAGACACCATAGCCCTTACCACTTGTGAGTGTGGCATTGACGGTAACTGTATAGTCATTCCATGCTCTATCACCAAAGGCAATCCTGTTCTCCCCTGGTCCTGTGGGGATAAGTGCCCCATTCTGGACACTCCAAGAACCCACAAGCGGTGTAAGTCCACTTATACTATTGAATTCGTTAGTAAATAGTGGAGTAACATTAGAAGGGGTAGAGGCAGATACAGGGAAATAGTGAATAGAACAACCGAGATTCCTGAAAGGGTTATTAGGGGATGGGTCATTTATCCACAGGTATGTGCCACCTGAGGGACAGCTTGGTACAGTTTTAAGATGCCCTGATTGGATAAGTTCATCTATGCTGTTAGAGGGTCTTTGATTATCCACTGCAAATTGCCTCTCTGAATTCTGAACATCTATCCTTGTCATAGCACAGGTTACTGTCTGCCTTGCCTTTAATGCATGGAGAAGATGGGGTAGTCCTATACTTGCCAATATGCCTATTATGGCAAGGACTATAAGTAGCTCTATAATACTGAACCCAATCTTTGAGATACCTTTATAACTTGTCATTTTACTGCCTCTGGTATTTTTCTTTCTCTGCTTACATACAGGGCCTTTAATCCATGCCTCTCTGGGTTGGGACACAATGCCCTATTTTCCTCTAATCTGTAAGGACTGCCTGTTACTGGACAGGTCAAGGAATTGTAAGGTCTTTTATTTTCCTGGAGTAGCCTTGAGATCTCCCAGAGATTTTTGATGCAGTTATCTGTATTTTCATCTGTTGCATATGTCCCAATCCTTATAGGTTTTCCTGGCCTTGTCTCCTCTAATATCTTTGGTAATTGGATTATAAGGACAATAACAGCTGCCACCACAAGGGCAGATGCCACAACAGCCATAATTGTCTTTATATGTGACTTTTTTTTCTCCTTTTTTTCCTCTAATTTCTCTATAATCTTTTCCTGTTTCTCCACTATACATTGGGGACAGAATTTGATATCCTCATCCTTTGACTCAAATATAGTGCCACAGTTCTGGCATATCTTTTTTAGATCTGATTCCTTTATGTCTATGTGGGTCAGATAGCTTTCAAGATTTTTGATCAGACGCTTTAAAGCCTCGAAATTGTTCTCTTCTATGGCATGACCTATAGAATTGCCAAACTCTGTTATGGCCTCAAAACCGTAAGTTCCGCCGCTACCTTTCAGGTTACTGGCTATAATCTTTATTGTTTCATGGTCTTTCTGTTCTATTGCGTTTTGGAGATTAATAAGGTCTTTTCTTCTGTTCTCAAGAAACTCTGGTATAAGGGGCATGATGTCCTTATCTACATAGACATCTATCTTCCTTTCCCTTTTGTCCTTATCAAGACCTTCTATATTAGCCATGGTTACCTGCTTGTTAAAATATTAGTTTTAATCCTATGAGTTGTCAATGTATCTTTTGCTATAGTTACCTTGCATACCTCTCTATAACCTCTATCAATGCAGTCTTTTTAATGGGTTTTGAAATATGGGCATCACAGCCAGCATCAATGCTCTTCTGGATCTCCTCTTTCAGGGCAAAGGCAGTGAGGGCTACCACAGGTGTCTTTTCTATCCCTGACTCCATCTCCCACTTTCTTATCTGCCTTGTTGCCTCATAGCCATCCATGACTGGCATCTGTATATCCATGAGGATCAGGTTATATCTCCCCTCCTTGTATAATCTCACTGCCTCATCGCCATTCTCTGCAAAGTGTAACTCATAGGGGGTGTTCTTGAGATAAGATTTTATCAATAACCTGTTGTCCTCAGTGTCCTCTGAGATTAAAATCTTCAGCTTTCTTAAATCTTCAAAGGCCTCTTTTTTCTCTTCAGGCCTGTAAAGTCCATCTATTTTTAATATATCTCCTGAAACATTAAAGATAGCAGTTAAAAGCTCTGACCTCTTTATGGGTTTTGTGATAAAAGATGATATATTTAACTCCTTTGACCTTGCAGCATGCTGTCTTGCATAATCTGAGGTAAGCATAATAATAGGTATATCAGATATAGATGGGTCTTTTCTTATAGTCTCTGCCACCTCAAAACCATCCATCTCTGGCATATGATAATCGAGCAGGATTAGGCTAAAAGATATGCCTTTTTGTTTTGCATCCTTGAGCTTTTTGATACCCTGGTGGCCGCTCTCTGCCTCTTGAACCTCCTGACACCAGTTGGAGATAGTCTCTGTTAAAATCATCCTATTAGTTGCATTATCGTCGATGATAAGTATTCTCAGATTTTCTATCTCTGTTTCTTTGTCAGACAGTCTATCAAAATAGCCCTCCTGGACAGCAGAAGGTATTGTGAAAGAAAATGTGCTACCCTTGCCTATTTCACTCTCTACCCATAGGTCACCACCCATGAGCCTTACAAGGCTTTTTGAGATAGTAAGACCCAGACCTGTCCCCCCGTATTTCCTTGTAGTGGATGCATCTACCTGTGTGAACTTATCAAATATAGTGTTTATTTTCTCTTTAGGTATACCTATGCCTGTATCTCTAACAGAAAATTTAAGAATTACTCTATCCGATCCCAAAGGATCAACTTCTATTTCATGTTGCACATCTGTACCATTGACCACTGATCCTTGTTTTACCGATGATACCTCAATAACAACCTCACCCCTTTCTGTAAACTTTATTGCATTTCCTATCAGATTAATTAGTACCTGTCTTATCCTCACAGGATCCCCTATAATACGCTGTGGTACATCTCTATGGATACGACAGGCCATCTCTAACCCCTTTTCATATCCCTTTATAGACATAACATCACAGGTCTTTTCTATTAGCTCTATTATATCAAAGCCTATTGACTCTATCTCAAGGCGACCTGATTCAATCTTTGATAAATCCAGTATATCATTGATGATATTTAAAAGATTTTCACCTGCATGTTTAAAGACCTGGACATACCTTAATTGGTCGCTGTTAAGTTGCGTATCCATGAGGAGGTCAGCCATGCCTATTATGGCGTTCATGGGTGTCCTTATCTCATGACTCATGCTGGCAAGGAATATGCTTTTTGCCTTATTTGCTGTTTCTGCTATTTCTTTGGCTTTGATAAGCTCCTCTTCAGCCTTTTTTATCTGGGTTATATCCTCTTGAATGCCAACAAAGTGTGTTATGTTTCCCTTTGAGTCTTTGACAGGCGATATAGATGTAGATACCCAGTAATAATCACCATTTTTCTTCTTGTTGTGAAATAAGCCTGTCCATTCCTCGCCAGATTTAATAGTATCCCATAGCTTCTTATATTCCTCCAAAGGTGTCTCCCCTGATTTCACTATATTAGGCCTTTTTCCCATGGCCTCTTCCCTGGTGTATCCTGTAACCTGAGTGAATTTTGGGTTAACATACTCAATAATACCGTCGAAATCTGTAATTATTACTACTGCTGAGCTATGTTCAATGGCACGGGATAGTTTTTTTAACTCTTCCTCAGTTTTCTTACGCTCTGTTATATCCCGTAAAAGACCTGTGAATATACTCCTTTCCCCTATTTTTACCTCACTTATTGATATCTCCATGGGGAATTTATTTCCATCCTTTCTTCTGCCTATTATCTCTATCCTTTTGCCTATGACCTTTTTTTCTCCTGTAGTGAGGTATTTTTTAATGTATCCTTTATGTTCACTACTGTAAGGCGCAGGCATAAGTATACTCACGTCTTGACCCAGAACCTCATGGGCAGCATACCCAAATATATACTCTGCAGCAGGATTGAAATCCTCTATCACCCCTTCTTCGTTAATAGTTATTATCCCTTCTACTGAGTTATCAAGGATAGCCCTAATCCTTGCCTCGCGCTCCTGTAACGATTTTAGTGTGGTCTTTACTACCTCTTCTCTATCAGAGAGCTTTTTTAGCATCTCATTAAAAGATGATGCCAGCGCCTCTATCTCACCCTCAGCGTTCACCTCAACTGATTTTCTATCATGCGTTCCTTCACCTATCTCCTTTATCTGTTTTGTGAGGGTGGTTAGGGGATTAAGAAAGCCCTTCATCAAAATTATTATAGTGATTATGGTTAAGGTTACACCTATGCCTACAAAAAATCCAAGATACCACCTTGCCCTTTTTATAGAGGAATAGGCCTCTTCTACAGGGTAATTTGCCCCAAGTATCCAGTGTTTATTTTTCAGGCGTTTAAAACTTGTAATAGAATGGAGACCCCTTGATGTAATGGTCTCCTCTGTCCCCTCAAACCCTTCTATAGCCCTGTCGAATAGTTTATTTGCACCAACAGGTACATCCTGTTGCATAATTCTTGACCTATCAGGATGGATTATTATCCTCCTTTCTACATCAAAAAGGTATACATAGCCAGTATTGCCTATCTTTACCCTTGCTATGTCACCCATAAAATTCTCTTTAGTGAGCCTTAGACCTCCACCAATGATAGCCATTAATTCTCTGTCTTGATTGAAAAGGGGATGTGTAAACATGATTATGGGCTCATAAGGCGGTTTTGAAGATAGATAAGGCTTGGAGATATATGGCTTTTCTTTTTTTATTGTCTCTTGTATATAATCTTGATCTGAAAAATTATATTTGTCCCTCTCTGTTTCTTCAGGATACTCACCAATGATATCGCCATTTTTTGAGAAGAGAAATATACCATGGTCAAAGTAATGGCTTAAAAATGGCTTACCTTTCACCTTTTCAAGAAAAAAAGATTTTAATCTCTTCGGATTGTTTATAACATGTGGTGGCGGATTGCCTATCGCCAGGCTGATCAATTTCTGGGCCTCATTTATCTTTCTATCAAGACCCCTTGCCAACTCTGAGATAAGCTCAAATTGCTGGTTTGCAATAAGCCCCTTATAATGACCCTCAAAATAGTAAAAAAGAGAGAAGGCACCGGTTGTGAAGATGACAAAGAAAAGCATAGAGAATACTATAGCCATCTTTGCTGTAAGGTTTAACCTTTTCATTAACCCACCTTTATATTTTAATATACAATAGATTATAAGACTTTAAAAGTTAAATAAGGTTAGGAGATAAATAAGATAGAGGACAAAATAACATGGGGTATTCAAAGGCAAAAAATATTATGTGAATTTTTTCATAAGTTAATTGACATTATATAAAAAAAAGTTTTAGAATAAAAATGTCCTGTCAACAGGACTCTTTAGAGGATGTTTAAGCAATAAATTTTTTTAAGGAGGTTATAAATGAGCTTACCAAACAAACGAAGCTTGTGCTTCATTCTCCTCGCACTTGCCTTTATGGTATTTTCTGCTGCATCTGTGGCCATGGCTGGTGAGGCAGACATTATCCTCCCTGATTTATCTCAGGTCAAATTCGGCATCTTTGGGGGGACAAGTGGTCTGTCCATAATGTATTTTGGTCTCATTGTATGTATTGTGGGTCTTATCTTTGCCATAGTACAGTATAACCAGACCAGTAATCGTCCAGCTCATAAATCTATGCTTGAGGTATCAGAGATTATATGGGAAACCTGTAAGTCATATCTCACACAGCAGGGTAAATTCCTTATAATACTCTGGATACTCGTGGCTATTTGTATGGTCTATTATTTTATGGGTCTTTCACACCTCTCCATAGGCCCTATGTTTGTTATCCTTGTTTGCTCCATCCTCGGTATCCTCGGCTCATACGGTGTTGCATGGTTCGGTATGAGGATCAATACAAAGGCAAACTCCCGTACAGCCTTTGCATCATTGACAGGCAAACCAGTGGATGTTGTAAATATACCCCTTACATCAGGTATGAGCGTTGGTCTCCTCCTTGTGAGTGTTGAGCTGTTTTTTATGATATGTATCCTCGTGTTCCTGCCTAAAAACCTGGTAGGTCCAAGCTTTATAGGATTTGCCATCGGTGAGTCCCTTGGTGCAAGCGCATTGAGGATTGCAGGCGGTGTCTTTACAAAGATAGCTGACATTGGTTCAGACCTTATGAAGATAGTCTTCAAACTCCCTGAAGACGACCCAAAAAACCCTGGTGTTATAGCAGACTGTACAGGTGACAATGCTGGTGACAGTGTTGGTCCTACAGCAGACGGGTTTGAGACCTATGGTGTTACAGGCGTTGCCTTGATTGCATTCCTTGCCCTTGCTCTGGCAGCAAATCCTTTGATGTCAGGGACACTCATCATCTGGATATTTGCAATGCGTATCCTTATGATCCTCACGTCCCTTGTTTCATATTTTGTTAACCATGGTATAACAAGCTCTCTATACGGGTCAAAAAAGAAATTCAACTTTGAACAGCCCCTTACCAACCTTGTATGGATTACCTCAGCCATATCCATTATAGTCACCTTCTGGGCAAGCTATATGCTTCTCGGTGACCTAAATGATAAATACCCAGGACTCTGGTGGGCACTGGCTATCATCATCTCCTGTGGGACAGTGGCAGGTGCTCTCATACCTGAGTTTACAAAGATATTCACAAGTACAAAATCACGCCATGTACAGGAGGTTGTAGGCGCTGCCCGTCACGGTGGTGCATCCCTGGATATACTATCGGGTTTTGTTGCCGGTAACTTCTCTGCATTCTGGGAAGGCCTTGTCATTCTCTTTCTCATGTTCATTGCCTATGCAGTATCCCAGCATCAGTCTATTATAGCAATTATGCCACCTCAGTTTGCCTTTGCTGCACCTGTCTTTGCCTTTGGCCTTGTGGCTTTTGGTTTCCTTGGCATGGGTCCTGTGACAATAGCTGTTGACTCTTATGGCCCTGTTTCAGATAATGCCCAGTCAGTCTATGAACTTTCAAGGATTGAAGACCGTCCAAACATCAAGGAAGAGATAAAGAAAGATTTTGGTTTTGACCCTGATTTTGAAAATGGTAAAGATTACCTTGAAGAGGCAGATGGTGCAGGCAACACCTTTAAGGCTACTGCAAAACCTGTGCTTATTGGAACTGCTGTTGTCGGTGCCACAACAATGGTATTCGGCATCATCATCCTTCTTGAGAATATGTACAAAAACGTTATTGCAAAGCTGAGCCTTGTCCAGCCTGAGATTATCCTCGGTCTTTTAATGGGTGGGGCTGTAATTTACTGGTTTACAGGAGCAGCAACCCAGGCAGTTACAACTGGTGCATACCGTGCAGTTGTATTTATAAAGAAAAATATAAACCTCGATAAGGAAGAGGCATCCATTGAGGACAGTAAAGAGGTTGTGAAGATATGTACCCAATATGCACAGAAGGGTATGATAAACATCTTCATAGTGATATTCTTCCTCGCCCTTGCCCTTTCTTTCTTCAATCCCTATTTCTTCATCGGCTACCTTGTGGCAATTGCCTTTTTTGGACTCTTCCAGGCAATCTTTATGGCAAATGCTGGTGGTGCATGGGATAATGCAAAAAAGATAGTAGAGGTAGATCTCAAAGAAAAAGGAACAGAGCTTCATGCAGCCACAGTTGTTGGTGATACTGTAGGTGACCCGTTCAAGGATACATCCTCTGTATCCATGAACCCTGTTATTAAATTCACCACCCTCTTTGGACTCCTTGCCACTGAGATCGCTGTTACCATGCAGTCACAGACAATGAAGACAACCATCGGTATCATCTTCCTCATCGTGGCACTTATCTTCGTTTACCGTTCATTCTATGGTATGAGGGTAGGCCAGGAGAAATTAGAATAGAACAAAAAATTATTGATGATGAAAAACGCCCCTTTTAAAAGGGGCGTTTTTATTTTGCCATGACTTTAGTTTTTGCTGCCTTAATAAATACCCTTACCCTCCTTAAATTTTCTTCCTTCAAGATGGATGAAAGGGATTTTTCATCAATAGCAGATAGCCCATCTATGTTTTCTATCTTGTATTGTGATAGTTGTTTTAAATTTATAAGGCCCAAACCTTTTAGATGTAGTAAATCAATATAGCCCCTTTCTTTCTCATCAAGGTTTTTTATGTCTATCCTGTAGCTTGTCTTTATGCCTTCTCTTGTTAATGTCTCCCTTTTATCTTCTGATAAAAAGAATAGCTCATCTACCCTGGCTAAATGGGAAAAAACTGTAAATCGGTCAATCAATGCAAAGGTAATAACACATATGCATGCCATAATAATGGTTATTGCAAGGACATATATCTTTCTTGACCATATCCCATTTAAAAGATTTAAAAAGGCAGTAGTCTCTAATCCAAAGACAACAAAACCTATATATCCTAAGATTGGCATCTCAAAGAGCTTCATATTTTCAAAAAAAGGGACAGTATAGATCCATTTAGTAATGGCCCAGAAGTTCCAGAACTCCCACAGGATACCGCAAAAAAGGCCTGAAAGCATTGCAGCTATGATATCCTCCAGATGACCTGACTCTAAATCCCTACCAAAAGAATTATAGCCTTTATAGTAGTTATATCCATCAAATATAAGACCTATAGATACCCATGCAAGTCCAAAAAAATATTCAGGTATTATAAGTGTTAAAAGGAGTGTGACAGAACCCAATAATATGGCATATAAAGGATATCTTTTCAGATGGAGGCTTTTTACCTTTATACCACCGATTAAGGTTTTTATTATCTCCTTTGTTACATATATGGCAGGGATCACTGTTCCATAGGCAAGAAGGTATCCTAAATACCTGTGATAATATTCTTTTGGGAGATTTATATAAAACCAGTTTTGAATTCTTAAATTTAATAGCTCAAACACACACCAGAATCCTGCTGATAAAACTATCATGGTGGGGAGTGTCTTTTTTAGTATAAGGTAATGTCTGTTTCTCAAGGCATAGATGCTATCCATGAATATTATGTATGACCACCATATGAAGATATAAAAATGAAAGTATAAAGGTTCTATTCTTTTATACAGGATAATATAGCTTACAATTTGGAAGATAAGGGCAAGGGATAATGTTACTAAAGGCCTTATTAGCACATAAAACTACTATGAATTTCCAGAATCAGCGTCAGATTTTTTTGATGATGATGATGATGATGCTGATGCATCTGCGCTTTCATCTAAGGTTTTTTTTATCCTTGTAGCACCCACATATGTCCTTTTGTAAAAATCTGAGGATAGTGAGTCTATCTTCACACCTATCTTGCTATGACCAGAGGATGAATGGATAAAATTGCCATTGCCTATATATATACCTACATGGGTGGGATATTTGATATATCTCTTTGTCCTGAAGAATACAAGGTCACCTATGGCAAGGTCTTCTTTGTTTATCTTAGTCCCTACATGAAATTGCTCCCTTGCACTCCTTGGTAACTGTACATCGAAGATCTCATATATCTTTTTAACATAGGCAGAACAGTCTAAACCTCTAACAGTATTACCACCATATTTATAAGGGGCCCCCATAAAGCTTTTTGCTACCTTGACGAGCATATATTTCTCATCATTACTTTTCCAGGGTTTTAGGTTCTTGGTTGTGAGGTTTATGAACTCCTCTTGTCTTTCCTCTGTTACTATTTTTGGAATTAATACTGTGGTGTTTGGTGAAAGCCTTGCACCATCTTTAAGATTATTGGCATCTAAGATTTCTTCTTTCTCTACATTGAATCTCGTGGCAATCTTTTCTAAGGTATCGCCTTTTTGTGCCCTATATTCTATAAACTCACCATCTGTCTCAGTAACAGGTATCTCATGATGGATCCTTGGTTTCTGTTTTTTCTTTTTTGTTGTCTTCTTTTTTGTTTCTTTTTTTGCTATGACAGTATTTTTTTTGTTTTTACTGGTTTGTATTTTTTGGGTTTTTTTAGTATTTGATGCCTGCTGAGAAAAGACATCTGTATTTCCAACTATCAAGAGAAGAAAGGATATGAAACCTATTAAAAATGTCTTTTTCAATAACCAAACCCCTTTAGGAGATTTTAGAATGAGTTATGTGATATGGGTCATTTTTTATCAAATTAAACGTTATCGTGTCAAGCTTTTTTTAAATATAAATATAGTGTTTGCAAATTTTAATTTTTATGCAATAATTAAGTGCATGTGGATAATAAGATGGTTCTTGGTGGCATTATCTATTATGCTCCTTGGCTATCACCTCCCTGGCGTCACAGTAAGCGGTTTTTGGTCTGCCCTATGGGTTGCCCTATTCTTGGGTCTTGTGAACACTATCATTAGACCCATCCTCATCCTTGTAACACTTCCCATAAACATACTAACCCTTGGGCTTTTTACATTTGTAATAAATGCCTCACTTGTTTTGCTCGCCTCTTATGTGATCAAAGGATTTTATGTTCAGGGGTTTATGTATGCCTTGCTTTTCAGTTTGATATTATCTGTGATAAATTTTGTATTGAATAGATTATTTAAATCAGCATAGATATGGACAGGCCTGTTATATACCTTGATTTTAGTTCATTGAATACCCTTGCAATGGGATTTGGTGCAGTTCAAAGAATAAAAAATGAGGATTCTGATAACATCAAAAAAATCTGGAAGGCCTTCAAGAATGAAAAATTAAAACTTGTTACATCAGGCCGGGATATGAAGATGGATATAATAATGTGTCTTAATAATCAAGGATGTTGTATTACTGACATGCTTACACCTAAAGAGGCAATAGAGGAGTTTGAGAGATGGGATAAGTCTGATAAGGAACAGACTAAATATTGGAGAAGGATGATATTTTATTTTGAACAGATAGATTTTTTGCCAGAGATATACGAACATGAAGACCATGGACATCCACTTGACGACCTCATATCTCCATTATCAGACATGTATGGTAGCACAGAAAAACCCCCTCATGTTATATCCTTCAATGAAGGTGAAATAAAAGATATTTTGAGAGAGTGTATAAGGATTTTTGAATATGTATTTCCAGAGACAAAATGGCATGACTTAAGACATATTGACTACTCTTTGAACTGGAAGGCAATGGAACTTGCCCTTACAAATCTGAATATAGACTCAGTGTTATCAGGAGAGAGAGGAGAAAGAATCAGGAGGCTTTTTGGTTTATTAAATAGGGTAATAGGTCTCAGTAAAAAAAGCAGTAGAAAACTACCTCTGGATAAAAGCCATGGAGAATTCATTATAGATATGGTTATAAAAAAGTATTTCCAGCCTTTAGAAAAAAGCTGTATCAAACACATCTTGAATTGCCTATCCCATAAAATAGAATTTTTTCTAACAACTGATTATTGGCTTATAGATAAAATCTCCAGAATAAAAGACTTCAAGCCCTCTTTAAAAAACCTCGATATAATCACTCCTTCTCAATTGGTAGAAAAGATAGATGTTGACAAATTATCTTGACACACACCTAAAAATATTAGAACATAATCAAAAAAAATACGAGGAGGTCTTTATGAAGAGATATTTAATTTTTGCCCTTTCGCTCTTGATTTGTATCGTCTTTGTTACACCTGGTTTTACTCAGACAAAACCAGCAGCGCCAGAGAAGGCGGCACCTGAAAAAGCACCGCCAGCAAAGGCTGAACCAGCAGCGCCAGAGAAGGCGGCAAAACCAGAAGATGCAAAGAAAGCTGAGAAGCCAAAAAAGACATTCCCTGGTTTTATAGGAACTGTTGAAAAGATTGAATCAGGACTCCTCACACTTAAATACCCTAAGGGCATGATTACTCTTGATGTCAACAATGCAAAGTTCAAAGGTTATAAAAGTGCAGAAGATATAAAGGTAGGTGACAAGGTTTCTGTAACCCATATAAAAGGTGTAATGATTGTAAAAAAGATTGCAGGGGTAAAACCATCAACAGTAGAGAAAGTCAAGAAAGTAGAAAAAGTCAAGAAAGTGGAAAAAGTAAAAAAGAAATTCAAGGAAATAGATATAAATAATGATGGAAAAATAACTATAGAAGAGCTAACAATAGTTTTTGTAAACATAACACCAGAGGAATTCAAGAAATATGATAAAAATAATGATGGCGTCCTTGATGAAAAGGAATTCAATGCAATTAAACAATAATAGCATATAAAAACAGTAATAAATCATATTAATGCCTCTGTCAAGGAGCAAAACAGGGGCATTATTATTTTTAAATAATACCTCGCTATAAAAAGCAGGGTATTATTGAAGCTAAAATCAAAAAATAATACTCTCCAGTGGGCTATTAACTTTAATCGGTTTGGATATGTAACATTTCTTTTGCCCATGTGAGAAATGATATGTAAAATATTATGGATATAAATAGACGAAATAATCTAACAGAACAACTGGATCTTCTCCAAAAAGAAAAAAGCAAACTCTTAGAGACACTCCAAAAAAATATTGAATTAAACAATGCTGTTATCAGGGCTAAAAAAGAGTGGGAAGATATTTTCGACTCCCTTACAGATATGATTGGGGTCATAGATATAGAACACAGGATTGTCAGGGTAAATAAGAAGGCAGCAAGTAGTATGGGGTATGAACCAAAGGATATAATTGGCAGGAAATGTTACGAGATATTTCACAAGACAGATGAACCTCCTTTTTTCTGTCCCCATATAAAGACAATAAAAGAAAAATGTAAACACACTGTTGAGGTATTTGACAAGATACTGAATGGTCATTATCAGATATCAACCACACCACTGTATGACAATGAAGGAAATATTCAGGGTAGTATTCATGTGGTAACGGATATATCAGATCTGAAAGAGGCAGAAGACAATCTTCTGGAGCAGATTAACTTCCTGCAGGTACTCATAGATACCATCCCTGCCCCTATTTTCTATAAAGACAGGGGTGGATTGTATTTAGGTTGTAACAAGGCTTTTGAGGCATATCTCGGTTTACCAAAGGAAAAGATTTTGGGCAGGCCTGTATTTGAGATTACAGATAAAGACATTGCCGAAAAATACCACAAGATGGATACTGAACTTTTCAAAAACCCTGGGAAGCAGATATATGAGACACAAGTAAAGTATCCTGATGGTTCAAAACATTTTGTAGTCTTTAATAAGGCAACCTATATGAACAGAAATAACGAGGTTGCAGGTATAGTTGGCGTTATCCTTGATATAACTGAACTGAAAAAAATCCAGACAGACCTTATAAAGGCAAAGGAAGAGGCTGAACTTGCAAATAATGCAAAGAGTGAATTTCTTGCAAGCATGAGCCACGAGATAAGGACACCTATGAATGCCATAATAGGTATGACAGAACTGCTCCTCGATACCCATCTGACACCAGAACAATTCAAATATGTCAAGGTGTTACATGACGCAGGTGAAAGTCTTCTCAATCTCATAAATGATATACTGGATATATCCAAGATAGAATCAGGTCAAATTGAACTTGAGGATATAGACTTTGACCTCCTTGATTTAATAGAGAGGCTCTTTGATGTCCTCTCTCTTAAGGCCCATGAGAAAAATATAGAACTTTTATATATGATAGACCCTGATGTACCCCTATATCTTATTGGTGATCCAACAAGGCTCAGACAGGTCTTGGTAAATCTCATAGGCAATGCAATCAAATTCACTGAAAAGGGCGAGGTAGTGCTTAGCATATCCATGTCTAAAGGGTCTGAAAAAATAGACAAAAAGGCAAGGTCAAAGGAAGTTAAAACTGAAAATAGCCACATAACACCTGAATATGCTGTTTTATTGTTTTCTGTAAAGGACACAGGCATAGGTATACCAGATGATAAGTTGGGACTTATTTTTGAAAAATTTACCCAGGCTGACACATCTACAACAAGGAAATACGGTGGCACAGGCTTAGGGCTCGCCATATCTAAAAGGATTGTGGAGATTATGGGTGGTAAGATATGGGCAGAAAGTAGACTTGGTGAGGGGACAAAGATGTCTTTTA
>JAOAHW010000066.1 GCA_026415015.1 Syntrophorhabdaceae bacterium | reverse complement strand
TTGACTGAGCAAAAAAAAGTGGAAGCAAATCTCCAGGCCTCAAATAAGACCCTCGAGGATATAATAGATTTTTTCCCTGAAGCCACCTTTGTCATAGATAACAAAAGGCGTGTAATTGCCTGGAACAAGGCTATAGAGGTTATGACAGGCGTGAAAAAAAAGGACATCATAGGAAAAGATGACTATGAGTATGCTATACCCTTTTATGGTGAGAGAAGGCCTATCCTCATAGACCTTTTGTTTGAAGAAAAACCTGATATAGAAGAAAGATATGACTTCGTAAAGAAGGTAGGTGATACATATTTTGTAGAGGTCTTTATACCTAATATGTATGGAGGAAGAGGCGCATATGTTTGGGCCTCTGCCTCAAGGCTTTATGATGATAAAGGTAATATAACCGGTGCCATAGAGACCATAAGGGATATAACAGAAATAAAAAAGGCCCAGACACAAATAAAGGTAGAAAAAGATAGGCTCCAGACAATCCTTGATAATATGCCCCTGGGGGTTATACTTGTTGAAAAGGATAATGCCTTCAGTTATGTAAACCCTGAGTTTATAAAATTATTTGGCTATGATACCAAGGATATCCAAAAAGGTAGAGATTGGATAAGAAAGGCATATCCAGATAAGGAATATAGGGAGATGGTGGCTACCACATGGAAAGAGGATATAAAAAGGTTAAAACAGGGTGATACTGTCTCCCGTATCTTCAAGGTTACATGTAGAGATGGCAAAGAAAAGGAGGTGAGGTTCCAGACTGCCAAGCTTGAGTCAGGCGAGATACTTGTTGTATGCGAGGATATTACAGAGCATACAAAGATGGAACAACAGCTTGCCCATGCCCAAAAGATGGAGGCCATAGGTGTCTTAGCAGGGGGTGTTGCCCATGACTTCAATAACCTCCTTATGGGTATCCAGGGCAATGTATCTTTAATGCTTTTTAAACTTGATAGCAGCCATCCGAATTATAAAAGGCTTACACACATAGAAGACCTTATAAGAAACGGTGCAATGCTTACAAGACAGCTACTTGAATTTGCAAGGGGTGCCCAGAGGGATATAAGGCCCATAAATATAAATGAAATAGCAAGAAAGACCGCTGAGATGTTCGGGCGGATGAAAAAGGAGATAACCATACATGGAAGATATGAAGAGGGCCTTTATACAATAGATGCAGATGCAGGCCAAATAGAGCAGATACTCATGAACCTTTTTATCAATGCCTGGCAGGCAATGGCTGGTGGAGGCGAGATATTTGTAGAGACAAGCAATGTCTATCTGGATAAAAAGTTTACAGACCCCCATCAGGTAACCCCTGGAAGATATATAAAAATATCTGTGACAGATACAGGCTCTGGCATGGATGAAAAGACCAAAGAAAAGATATTTGAGCCCTTCTTTACCACAAAAGAGGTGGGCAAAGGCACAGGCCTTGGTCTGTCTACAGTCTATGGTATAGTTAAGGGTTATAAGGGTATCATAAATGTCTATAGCGAGCCTGGCAAGGGGACAACATTTAATATCTATTTACCAGCTTCTCAGAAGATTTCTGTCTTAGAGGCCAGACTCCCTGAAGGCATGGATGGTGGGCAAGAGACTGTCCTTTTGATAGATGATGAAGAGGTGATTCTGAATGTGGGTAAAGACCTCCTTGAGGCCCTGGGATACAGGGTATACACGGCAAAGGGCGGTCAGAAGGCTGTAGAAATTTACAAAGAAAAGGGTAAAGACATAGACCTCATTATACTGGATATGATTATGCCAGGAAAAGGAGGAGAGGAGACTTTTGAGGAGTTACATAGCATAAACCCTGATGTAAGGGTAATCCTTGCAAGTGGATATAGCATGGATGGTGCTGCTGAAAGGGTTATGAAAAAGGGCTGCAGGGGTTTTATACAGAAGCCATTTAACCTCAATGAACTCTCCAACAAGATAAGAGAGGTTTTGAACAAATAGAGTGTTAAACCAATTCAAAGGTTTTTATATACGCCATGGGCTTTATTATTCCACAAGAGATGATTATCTAATGTTAGAGACTGCCTATCTTTTAAACCTCTCTAACTTCATGGTTACGAGATTGTATGTATCAGGGCATTGAACCTCAATGGAATCACCATCCCACCACGGCATTGCACCTCCGAACTGAAAGGTAGAAAGGGTGGGGAATATATCATGGTAGAAGAATCCGCATAGACCTGCTGGGTTGTGGCAGCTTATCTCAAAGGTATCCCCTGCCCTATGACCTGCATTGCATTTACCCTTTACACCAGTTATAGTTGCTATTACCTTGTAGCCTATACCTGGGTCATCTGTCATATCTTACCCCCTTTATGTTTTTTAAAAATCCCTGTGAAGTATAGAACAGTTGCTACCCCTACATCATTGTCATAAATGGATGTATTCAATATTTCTGATTCTTCAAGGAGTTTAATACATTATTTTTTTCTTTAAAACCTTTTTGTTTATCATCAAAACATGGATGGCAAAATATATATTCATTGCTTTACAAATATAAGTTTGTCTATCTCAAAACCCAAATGCTTTGCCTTATTTATAAGTCCAGTCTTTATTGATTCATCGAGTTCAGGTTTCCTTGATAGTATCCAGAGATATTTTTTATTGTAACTGCATATCAATGCATAGGAGTAGTCTCTGTCCAGTTCAATGATATTGTAAGAACTGTAGAATGGGCCAAAAAAAGATACCTTAAGCATACCTATATCTGCATGAGATACAAAATATGCTTTGCCTATAGCCTCTTTCCATGTAGCTGATGCTGGTTCATATCCCCTGTTTACTACCTTTATGCTGCCGTCATTGTTTAAACTGTATTCTCCATAGACCTTTTCAAGGCCTCTCTCAAAAGGATGGTCTAACCTTGCTATCTCATACCATCTACCGAGATAGCGGTTTATATCAAAGTTTTTTACAGGTTCTATGTTGTCAGGGATGCCGACACAACCCAATAAAAACAGTAAAAGAGGAAAGGCTTTAAGTAAACTTTTCATCCCTTTATCCTCTTAAGGAAAGGTAAGGATAGAGTCATCTGGACAGAGTATGTCTGAAGTCCCGAATCCATCATAAAATATATAGAGCTTGTCAACTTTTTAGTTGAAATTTCTCGTGGCCCCATTTCCATCATGTTCTCTACCCTCTAAGCTGCTTCCTGCATCTATCTTGTTCCTCATGCATCTTCTCTATGTTCTCTATAGCATCT
>JAOAHW010000055.1 GCA_026415015.1 Syntrophorhabdaceae bacterium | reverse complement strand
TCTGAATATATAAAAGGCAATGCCGCTGTGTCATAATATACATTTTTAAAGGTGTCTCTTATCTCAGGCATAAACTCATAAAAACACAGCCCTCCACCGAGATGGGCAAGGACAATCTTCAACAAGGGGTTTCTTTTTATGAAATCTGTGAGAGCAACAAAATCTATAATGGTCTTACCGTTATAGATATGACCTATCTGTTCGTTCACATGGATGATTATTGGTAGGCCTTGGGACACTGCTATCTTTGCCATATCCTCAAGCCCTTTTATCTCCTTTTTTCCTAATCCCTTTTCATAGACCCCTATCTCTCCTATGCCTTTTGCCCCGTTTCTGAAGCACCTATCAATCTCCCTAATGGACCATGTCCTTTTATACGGGTCACAGGCTATAAAGGGTATAATCCTTGGGTCAAGCCTTGAAGCCTCTATTGTGTAGTCATTGGATGTTTTAAGTAAACCGCTGTCCAAAAAAGGAAAGCTACAGGCAATACAGCTGATTATATTATTATCGTCCATATATTTTACAAGGCCTCGGGCATCTATTAATTTTTCCTTTGAGCCTCTATAGATGGCTTCAAACCTTGGATCTCTCGCTATTATCCCATCCCTGTCCGATATAACCTCAGGAGGGAATATATGGGTATGGAAGTCAATAATATCCATATGCACTATTATAGATTATCGTTTGTCTGTAAAAAATAGATTTTTTTATTTTTTCTGTGCTATAAGAAAATATGGAAATAAAGGTGGCATTTCTTGACTGTGACGGTACCCTTACAAAGATAAAGAGTAGCTGGGAATACCTCCATAGAAGACTAAACATCTGGGATAATATGGCAGATAGATACCAAGAGCTCTTCAGGGCAGGTAAAATAAGCTATCATGAGTTCTGTGAGAGAGATGCTATCCTTTGGAAGGGTATACCCACAGAAAAGATATGGGGTATTATAAGGGATATTGATTATCAGGATCATGTGAGAGAGTTTGTGGATTTTTTAAAATCCCAAAACATATACACTGTCATAGTATCTACAGGTCTATCTATGGTTGTAGAGAGAGTAAAGGAAGAGCTTGGTATAGACATGGCTATTGCTAATGAACTTCTATCAGAAGACGGTCTTCTTACAGGCAAGACAAGGGTTTATGTGGAATATGACAAAAAAGACCTATATGTTAAAGAGATAATAAAAAAACTCGGCTTTACAAGGCACCAGGCCTGTGCTGTTGGTGACGGAGAGGGAGATAAGGGTCTTTTTGAGTCTGTAGGCATTGGTATAAGGTTAATAGAAGGTATAGACAATATTGAAGGGGGCGGAGACTATATAAAATGTGGCTCTCTTTTGCAGGCAAAAGATATACTAAAAAGATATATCTTGGACACAAGAGGGTAGTTTGAAGAGGTATCTGTTTTTATTTTTAATCCCCCTTATTTTTATTACAGGTTGTGCCCCTAAACAGGTCAGGGTTTATGACCAAGACAATCAACTAAGGAATAATATTATCAGGACCGCCATAGAGATGCACGGGAAGCCTTACAGGAGTGGCGCTAAAGGCCCTGATTCCTTTGATTGCAGTGGATTTATATATTATGTATATAAAAAATGGGGCATAGTATTACCTGTCAATACAGAAGGATTAATGAAGGTTGGTTATAGTGTGGGCAAGCACAATATAAGGCCTGGTGATATTGTAATCTTCAGGATAAAAAAGGATCTCCATTCAGGGATAATGCTAAACAGGAATGAGTTTATCCATGCCTCGAGCTCAAAGGGTGTGGCCATAGACAACACAGAAAATCCTTATTGGAAAAAAACTGTTATAGGCTATCGCAGTGTCTTGTAGTAAAATACAATCTATCCTGGATAAACTTAACCTGATAAGGATGTATAAAGGCTTATGTGGTTTGTTTTCTTTGATCTTTAAGTTTTGTCTAAAAAGAGTTGAATTTAGGTATTTTTTATATTATTATGTCATATATAATCTTACCCTTAGGAAACCTAAAGTTTTCCACATATGTTGAAAAGATGTTTAAAGTGGTCTAAGAAATGGCGGATCTTCTCCAACAGATAAAACCAAAGGTAGCAAGCATTATAAGCCAGGACAGCTTTAAGACATGGATAGAACCTATTAAGTTTTCAGGATATAGTGAGGGTGTATTCTCTGTGGTTGTCCCTAATGAGTTTTTTAAAGATTGGATTATAAAAAACTTTGAACCCATATTACTTACCATAATAAAGGATACGGTTGGTCAAGACGTGAAGATTGAGTATATTACAGCCAAGGAAGAAAAGAACGGTGATATAAAGAAGGATTTCGTAATCAAAAAAAGCGCCTATAATCTTTTTAATCCAAAATATACCTTTGAGACCTTTGTGGTTGGTTCAAGCAACCAGTTTGCCAATGCAGCCTGTCTTGCAGTGGCCACAAACCCTGGCAAGACATATAATCCACTCTTTATCTACGGTGGTGTGGGACTTGGAAAAACCCATCTTTTAAACGCCATTGGCAACTTTCTTATAAAACATCACAGTGGTATAAGCCCTGAACATATATGTTACATCACGGCAGAGGTCTTTACAAACGAACTTATAAATTCCTTGAAATACAGCAAGATGGATGAATTCAGAAACAGGTTCAGGAAGATGGATGTTCTGTTGATAGACGATATACAATTTATAGCAGGAAAAGACAGGACACAGGAGGAATTCTTTCATACCTTCAATACCCTGTATGACAATATGAAACAGGTAGTTGTAACAAGCGATAAATTTCCAAGGGATATAGAAAACATAGAGGAAAGGCTTCGCTCAAGATTTGAATGGGGGCTCATAGCAGATATACAGCCACCTGATATAGAGACAAAGGTGGCTATATTAAACAAAAAGGCTGAGATCGAAAATATTGACCTCCCTCTGGATGTGGCTTTTTACATTGCATCAAGGGCAGAAAATAGTGTGAGGTCCCTTGAAGGTGCCTTAATAAGGATAGGTGCCTATGCATCACTCCACAACACATCCATAGATGTAAAGCTTGCCAGTGAGGTCATGGGACATATCATAAAGGAAAAAAATAAAGAGATCACCATAGAATCCATAATAAAGGAGGTATCTTCATACTTTAATATAAAATCCTCTGATATAAAGTCGAATAAGAGGACAAAATCTATTATGCTTACACGTCAGATAGCGATCTACCTCGCTCGAAAACTGACTGATAGCTCCCTTGTTGACATAGGGAATAAATTTGGGGGTAAAGACCATTCCACTATAATACACTCCATAAAAAAGATTGAAGAGGAGATAAAGTGGAAAAGTGACCTGAAAACCATTGTTGAAAAGATAGAGACAAGATTAAAATCCATATGAATCCACAAAAAAAATACATTTTTATACTTTTTGTTAAATGTGGTTCTTCTTATATTTCAAACAGTTTTTATGCTTTTCAACAAATCAACAACATATACTACTAATAAGAGGTGTATATATGAATATAGTAATAAAAAAAGGTCTCTTCTATGAACCTGTATCAAAACTCTCACCAGTGTCAGAGAGGAGGGGAACAATGCCCATACTCTCCAATATACTTATATCCTTTGATAAAGATAAGACAACCTTGTTTGCCAATGACCTTGATGTAAATGTTATTGCATATGCGGATTATACGGTGGATGAAGAGAAAAAGATATTGATAAATGGCAGACGTTTTTTTGAGATACTAAAAGAGATGGGGCAGGAGGACATAGAATTAGACATCCAGGAGAATACCTTGAAGATAAAACAGAAAAAAACAGAATATATACTCGGTCTACAGGACCCTAATGACTTTCCTGAACCCACAGAGGTGGATGTAAACAATGAGGTAACAATAGATGGAGGGATACTCTTAGAGATTATAGATAAGGTGGGTTTTGCCATATCTAAAGATGAGACAAGACATACGCTCTTGGGTATTTACATGGAAGGCAAAGAAAATATGATCCATGCTGTAGGTACAGATGGTTTCAGGATGGCAGTGCTTTCAAGGGACATAGAGGGTATACAGGATTTTAAAGGTATAATAATACCAGAAAAGACATTCAATGATTTAGACAGGGTATTAAAGGTAGGTGACAAGGTGAGGTTATCTATAGGTGACACAAATATAAGGTTTTCAACAGAGAGGATATCCATTATATCCAAATTAATAGAGGGGATATTCCCTGATTTTAGAAATATCGTACCTGAGAAAAATCCTAATATAGCGATTATAGAAAAGGAGATGTTTTTAAAGAGCCTTAAAAAGGTCTCTGCCATCATAGATAAATCAGAGCCTGTAAAGATGTTGCTTTATAATGGCCTCATGGAGCTCGATGCAGAGTCTGATATAGGTAGTGCAAAAGAGGTTGTTGAGATAGATTATAAAGGGTTAGACTTATCCATGAATTTCAATATCAGATTTCTATTTGATGTGGTTAATCATACAGATAATGAATATATAGTTATGAAAGCGCCTGATAAGCACGGTGCAGTCCTCTTTGTAGGAAAAGACGATGAGAGATACAAAAATATTGTGATGCCGGTTAGGGTATGATGACAGATTACAGTGCAGAGAGTATAAAGGTATTAAACGGGCTTGAGGCAGTAAGAAAGGTTCCCTCTATGTACATAGGTAATACAGGGATAGAGGGGTTACACCATCTTGTCTATGAACTTGTGGATAACAGTGTTGATGAGGCCCTTGCTGGTTACTGTAAAAAGATAACCGTAACAATCCACAGGGATAACAGTATAACCTGTGAGGATGATGGCAGGGGCATACCTGTAGATATGCACAGCGAAGAGAATATGACAGCCCTTGAGGTTGTCCTCACAAAACTCCATGCAGGTGGTAAATTTGATAAGGATACATATAAATATTCTGCCGGGTTGCACGGTGTTGGTTTATCTGTAGTTAATGCCCTTTCAGAATATCTTGAGATAGAGGTAAGAAGAGATGGAAAGGTCTATTATCAACGTTATCAAAGGGGAGAGAGGAAGACAGAACTCAAGGTTATAGGTGATACAGATAAGACAGGGACAAAGATAAGGTTTAAACCTGATAAGACATTGTTTGAAACCATAGAATTCAGTAGTGAGATACTCGCCCACAGGATGAGGGAGATATCTTTTCTCAACAATGGGATACACATAGTCTTAATAGACGAAAAAAAGGCAAAAAAACAAGAGTTTAAACACGAAGGGGGCATAAAATCATTTGTAAGGTATCTAAACAGCAACAAAAATACACTTTTTGATGAACCCATATATATTGTCAGTGCAAAGCAGCCCCTTGATGGTCTTGAGCTGGCCATCCAGTATAATGATGGGTACAACGAGAATATATACAGCTTTGTTAATAATGTAAACACAAAGGAAGGTGGTACCCATGTGGCAGGTTTTAGGGGTGCCCTTACAAGGTCAATAAATAATTTTATACAGAGTATACCCAATCAGAAACAGAAAGAGAGTGTATCAGGGGATGATGTAAAAGAGGGCCTTGTGGCAGTACTCAATATAAAGATTCAGAACCCCCAGTTTGAAGGTCAGACAAAATCAAAATTAGGTAACAGTGAGATAAAAGGCCTTGTGGAGTCTATTCTCAATGAAAAGCTCACAGAGTATTTCGAGTTAAATCAGGACATAGCAAAAACAATAGTAAATAAGGCCCTGGAGGCAAAAAAGGCAAGGGAGGCAGCAAAAAAGGCAAAAGAGCTTGTAAAGAGTAAAAGTCTCTTAGAGACAGGGATCTTGCCAGGAAAACTCGCAGACTGTCAGGAATCAGACCCTGAGATATGTGAACTCTATATAGTAGAGGGTGATTCTGCAGGTGGTTCGGCAAAGCAGGGCAGAAACAGAAAGACTCAGGCGATACTACCCCTAAAGGGAAAGATACTGAATGTGGAGAAATCAAGACAGGAAAAGGTATTGACAAACCAGGAGATCAAATCCATATACCTTGCCCTTGGTATAACACCAGATAACATAGACAGATTAAGATACAAAAAGATAATAATCATGACAGATGCGGATGTAGACGGCTCACACATAAGGCTGTCTCTTATACACATCT
>JAOAHW010000212.1 GCA_026415015.1 Syntrophorhabdaceae bacterium | reverse complement strand
ATATAGAAGGGCAATAAACTCAGATGTCCCCTCTGCATTGAAGTGTATGACCTTGGCAGGGGCCTTGAAGTCATGGGATATGTGTTTGTAGAACTCATTATACTCATCTGTTGTCACCTCTGATTTGTCCTTGAGCCAGATCGCCTTCATGGAGTTTAAGGTCTCTTCCTCTTTCACCTTGAATTTCTTGCCCTTTTCCAGTTCACTATCCTTTTCCCTCTCCACCTCCATAACAATAGGGTGCTCAATAAAGTCTGAATATCTCTTTATTATGTTTTTTATCTCCCACTCATTGAGGTAATGTTTTTCTTCATCTTTGAGATGGAGGATAACGTCTGTCCCCTTGTTAGGTTTATAGATCTCTTCTATGCTAAAAGTCCCATCTCCTGTGGACTCCCAGCGCACGCCCTTTTTTTCTTTATCGCCTGCCTTTCTGGACAGGACTGTTATCTTATCTGCCACCATAAAGGAGGAATAAAAACCAACACCGAATTGACCTATAAGCTCAGGGTTGTCCTTGATGTCCTTACTCTTTAAGGCCATCAAGAATTCCTTTGTCCCTGAGTGGGCTATTGTCCCCAATGCCTCTATTATCTCATCCCTGTTCATACCAATACCATTATCACTTACAGTGAGTGTCCCTGCATCCTTATCCACAGATATCTTTATCTTCCAACCCCCATCATCCTCAAGGATTGAACTGTTTGTAAGGGACTCATATCTTGCCCTATCTATGGCATCAGAGGCATTTGAGACAAGCTCCCTTAGAAATACCTCTTTATGGGAATACAGTGAATGGACCATAAGGTCGAGTAATTGTTTTACCTCTGTCTTAAATTCAAATGTCTCCATATCCTTACTCCTTAAATTATGGCTATTGAGAAGATATTTTCCTATAAAAACTAAGACAGCCATAATCTTAAGTCAATAGCCTGGCTTAACATAGCATCACCTACTGCACAGTTATGTTATCCTTGACTTAACATCCTGTAAGCATATATAATTAGTGACTTTTTAATGGAGGTTGAGTTTTGAGAGACAAATACTGTGGGGCAGTGGATATTGGAGATATTGGAAGACAGATAGAGCTTTCAGGATGGGTATTTAGAAGAAGAGACCACGGCGGTTTGATATTTATTGACCTCCGTGATGTTACAGGCATAGTCCAGATTGTGTTTTCTCCGGAGATCTCATCTGTTGCCCATAGTATGGCCGGTGAATTAAAACAGGAGTTTGTTATACAGATAAGAGGTCGTGTGGAAAAAAGACCTGCTGGCACTGAGAATCCTAATATACCAACAGGCATGGTAGAGGTACTCGTAGATTCCCTGTATATACTCAATACCTCCAAGGCACTGCCATTCCAGCTTGATGAAGATGAACCCAATGAGACAATAAAACTCAGATATAGATACCTTGACATGAGAAGACCAGATGTCCAGAGGGTCTTTGTCACAAGGAGCAGGGTCTATAAGGCAGTAAGGGATTATCTCACCAATGTTGGCTTCTATGAATTTGAGACACCCATGCTTACAAAGAGCACCCCTGAGGGTGCAAGGGATTTTATAGTACCCAGCAGGCTAAATCCTGGGATGTTCTATGCCCTGCCCCAGTCGCCCCAGCTGTTCAAGCAGATACTAATGATCGCAGGATTCGACAGGTATTTCCAGATTGTCCGTTGCTTCAGGGACGAAGACCTAAGGGCAGATAGGCAGCCTGAATTCACCCAGATAGATATAGAGATGAGCTTTGTGGATGTGGAAGACATCTTAAGGATGGGTGAAGGCCTTGTCAAGGAGGTATATAGGACTGTAAAGGGTCAAATATGGGATACGCCTTTTCTCAGGATGAGTTATGATGAGGCCATGGAGAGATACGGGACAGATAAACCTGATCTCAGGTTTGATCTACCTATTATGGAGCTTACTGATATATTTGCCAATACAGAGTTCGGTGTATTTAAAAAGGCTTTATCTGAAAAAGGGACAGTTAAGTGTGTTGTTTTGAAGGGCAAGACCCTATCAAGAAAGGACCTGGATGTATCAGTAGACACAGCAAAACAGATGGGTGCAGAAGGCCTTATCTGGATAAGAAATGAAAATAATACCCTCCAGTCACCCATAGCAAAATACCTAAAAGAAGAAGAAAAGACCATGATGGCCAAGAGGCTTGGCCTCCAAGAGGGCGATATTATCTTTATAATGACAGGGGGTCGAACAAAGGTAAATGAGCTAATGGGTAAGTTCCGTCTCTATATAGGTGAGAGGTTTGATCTCATTGACAAAGACCTGTATAAATTTCTCTGGGTTATTGACTTTCCCCTTTTCGAGTACAGTGAGGAGCAGAAAAGATATGTGGCAAGGCACCATCCCTTTACAGCATCTAAAACCGATATAAAAGGTTTTAATGGCGATTATGAAGGCTTAAAATCAAAGGCATATGACCTTGTATTAAATGGTGTCGAGATAGGCGGTGGCAGCATAAGGATACACAGAAAGGAAGAGCAGTTTGAGATGTTTAAACTCCTTAATATAGATGAACAGGAGGCACAGGAGAAGTTTGGTTTTCTCCTTGAGGCCCTCGAGATGGGTGCACCACCCCATGGTGGTATTGCCTTTGGCTTTGACAGGTTGCTTATGATGCTCATGGGTCTTGATAGCATAAGGGACGTGATACCGTTCCCAAAGACACAAAAGGGTGTATGTCTTTTAACAGATGCGCCGTCCAGGGTTGCCCAGAAACAGCTCAATGAATTAAAGATAAGGCTTGCATCAGATAAATAGGGTTATTAGGGGGCAGCTTCAGTCTTTTAAGCTTTTATATCTTAAAAAAGGTAGGTAAAAATATGAAAAAGAAAAAGGGTTTTATATTTAAAGATCAACAAAAATTTCAAAAGTATCCCCTTGTAGAAGTAGAACAGCCTGAACTATTCAAGGACATATTCCCCTTTACAGAGGTCTGCAAGGTAAAATTTGATAACAAGATAGAGCTTATAGACCCCCCTGAAGATATATACATAACCGATACAACCTTCAGGGATGGCCAGCAATCACGACCACCCTTCACAATAAAACAGATAGAGGACCTCTTTGACCTCATCCACAAGCTAAGTGGACCAAATGGTGTGATAAGACAGTGTGAGTTCTTTCTGTATACTGACAAAGACAGGGAAGCAGTTTTGAAATGCCTTGAAAAGGGCTATCGCTACCCAGAGATTACAGGCTGGGTAAGGGCAAACAAAGAAGACCTAAAGCTTGTAAAGGATATGGGTCTTAAAGAGACAGGGATTCTCACAAGTGTATCAGACTACCATATATTCTTAAAACTGAAAAAAAACCGCACCCAGGCCTATAAAAGCTATCTTAAGATTGTGGAAAATGCCCTTGAGTACGAAATAATACCAAGGTGTCACTTTGAAGATGTAACAAGGGCAGATATATATGGATTCTGCATACCCTTTGCCCAGGCACTCATGGACCTCTCTGCACAGGCAAAGATACCTGTCAAGATAAGACTGTGTGACACCCTCGGCATAGGTATAACATACCCTGGGGCAGCCATGCCAAGGTCTGTAGGAAAGATAATAAGGGCTATGATAGATGAGGCAGGTGTGCCCTCAGAATGCCTTGAATGGCATGGTCATAATGACTTCCACAAGGTGGTCATAAACAGCATAAGCGCATGGCTCTATGGCTGTACATTTGTTAATGGCACACTGCTCGGCATAGGCGAGAGGACGGGCAATGCACCCATTGAGAGCCTCATAATGGAATATATATCCTTGACTGGCAATGACAATGGCACTCAACCCCATGTCATTACCGAGATAAGGAACTATTTTGAGAAAGAGATAGGCTATCATATACCAAAGCAGCAGCCTTTTATTGGTGCAGACTTTAATGCAACTTCAGCAGGTATCCATATAGACGGCATTGCAAAGCATGAAGAGATATACATACCTTTTGATACAAATAGGATATTGAAAAGACCCATAGCAATAAATATCACAGACAAATCAGGCCTTGCAGGTATAGCCCACTGGATAAACTCTCATTTTGCCCTTACAGGCCATGAAAGAGTTGAAAAGACCCACCCTGGTATTGCAAAGATAAACAAGTGGATACTGAAACAATACGATGAAGGAAGGGTGACATCCATCTCAGATGATGAGATGGAACACCTTGTCCGTAGGCACATACCTGAGATATTTGTATCAGAGTTTGAGCTCCTTAAGAATAGGGCCTATGACCTGGCAGCCCACCTCATTGAAAAATATATAGAGGATCCAAAAATAAAGAGCATGTCTCCCGAACTTCAGGAAGAGGCCCTCAAAGACATTGTGGAGGAATACCCCTTTATACAGTTTGCCTATACAGTCAATAGCGAGGGCATTAAGATAACAAAGAATATAACTCAGGTGGTGGACAGGGCAAAATATTATAAGATAGGCCTCCATGATGACTTCTCTGACAGGGAATGGTTCATAAACCCTATGAAGACAGGGAAGATCAGCGTAACAAACCTATATTCCTCAAGGATTACAGGTGCCTTGTGTGTTACGGTCTCAGGCCCTATAAGGGATGAATACGGTGAGATAGTTGGTGTCCTTGGACTCGATATCAAGTTTGAAGACCTGACAAAGGCTGAGGTCTAATATGGGAAAGACTATTGCAGAGAAGATACTCAGTTTAAACACAAAAAAGGATGTAAAACAGGGTGATTATATAACAGTAAATGTAGACAGGGTATTACTCCAGGATGGCACAGCACCCCTTGCCATAAGGAGATTCGAGGAGATGGGTTTTAAAAAACTCTTTGATGGAGGGAGGATAAACTTTTTTATAGACCATGGGTCACCGAGCCCAAGGATGGAGCTATCCAATGACCATATAAAAATAAAGGGATTCGCTAAAAAATATAAGGCCAATGTATTCGATGTAGGTGAAGGCATATGCCATCAGATAATGACTGAGGATATCCTATCCCCTTCCGAGGTCCTTGTAGGTGCTGACTCCCATACTTGTACAGGAGGAGCAATAGGTGCATTTGCTACAGGTATGGGATCTACAGATATAGCAGTGGTCATGGGTCTGGGCAAGACATGGATGAGGGTCCCTGAATCATACAGATTCTCTGTAAACGGGAGATTCCAGTTAGGTGTGGGCCCAAAAGACCTTATCCTGAAGGTCATTGGTATGTTAGGTGCAGATGGGGCAACATATAAATCCATGGAGTTTACAGGCAGTGCAATTGAGATAATGGATATAGAGGACAGGATGACCATAGCCAATATGGCAGTGGAGGCAGGAGCCAAATGCGGCCTCTTCCCATCAGACAGGGTAACATATGGGTATCTAAAAGATAGGGGAAGGGAAAAGACCTTTGTAGAGATACAACCCGATGAAGATGCATACTATGAGAAGACCTTTGAGATAGATGCAGGCAGTTTAACCCCCTGTGTGAGTATGCCCCATCAGGTAGATAATGTGATGGACTTGGCAGACCCTAAGTTAAAAGATATAAAAATCCATCAGGTATTTATAGGCTCATGTACAAACGGCCGTATAAAGGACTTAAGGATTGCATCCCAGATTCTAAAAGGTAGAAAAAAACATAATGATGTCCGTCTCCTTGTATGCCCTGCATCAAGGAGTATCTATTATCAGGCATTGAAAGAAGGGATATTGACGACACTTTTTGAGTCAGGGGCAGTAATACTTGCACCAGGCTGTGGTCCATGTATAGGTCTACATCTCGGTGTATTAGGGGACCAAGAGGTCTGTGTGGCAACATCAAACAGAAACTTCCTTGGCAGAATGGGTAATCCTCAATCGCAGATAATCCTTGCATCTCCAGCAACAGCTGCAGCCAGCGCACTGACTGGTAGACTTACAGACTCCAGGGAGGTTTT
>JAOAHW010000185.1 GCA_026415015.1 Syntrophorhabdaceae bacterium | reverse complement strand
CCCTTGTGGGAAAGGTGAAAAATACAGGTCTTATAGAAGTCCCTATGGGTATAACATTAAGGGAGATTATCTATGATTTAGGTGGTGGCATCCAGGGTGATAAGAAATTTAAGGCTGTTCAGACAGGTGGACCATCTGGTGGCTGTATACCTGAGGCCTACCTTGAGATGCCTGTGGACTTTGATTCTCTCACAAAACTTGGTTCTATGATGGGTTCTGGTGGTATGATTGTCATGGATGAGAGAAATTGTATGGTAGATGTGGCAAGGTATTTTTTAAAGTTCCTTGTGGAGGAATCCTGTGGCAAATGCACGCCATGTAGAGAAGGTGTGAGAAGGATGTATGAGATAGTTGACCGTATATGTCATGGTGATGGCCACAGAGGGGATATACAGCATCTTGAGGAGCTCGCCCACGCCATAAGCTTAGGGTCACTGTGCGGCCTTGGCCAGAGCGCCCCAAATCCAGTCCTCTCTACTATAAAATATTTCAGGGATGAATATACCCTCCATATAGAAGAAAAAAAATGTCCTGCCGGGGTATGTAAGGCGCTAATAAGATTCAGTATACTCCCAGATAAGTGCACAGGTTGTATGAGGTGTGCTTTAGAATGTCCTGTTAAGTGCATAAAGGGTGATAAAAAAGAGGTTCATGTAATAGATGAGACCCGTTGTATAAAATGTGGAAATTGCTATGATGTATGCCGTTTTGATGCGGTAACAATTGAATAGGAGATATAGTTATGGTGGAATTTAAGATAAACGGCAGGAAGGTTCAAGCAGAAAGAGGGGAGACAGTCCTTGATGTGGCAAAAAGAGAGGGGTATGATATACCAACCCTGTGCTATCATGAAAAGTTTGGCTCAGATGGTAGGTGCCGTCTCTGTATAGTCGAGGTAGTAAGGGGTAACAGGAGGCGTTTTGTTACCTCCTGTCTCTATCCTGTAGAAAACAGCATTGATGTCTATACAGACTCAAAAGATGTTATATTGATAAGAAAGACTATACTGGAACTGCTTTTAGCCCGTTGCCCCTCATCAGACATTATTCAACACTTGGCAGCAGAGTACGGTGTCCATGATGTCCGATACACAAAGGATGCTGATAAAGGAAAATGTATATTATGCAGTCAATGTGTAAGGACATGTGAATCTATAGTTGGTGTATCAGCCTTGTGTATGAGCGGAAAAGGGCCTGCAAAAAAGGTTACTACTCCTTTTGATGAACCATCTGAAGTCTGCATCGGTTGCGGTGCATGCGCTGTTGTATGCCCGACAGGACACATATATATAGAAGATAGAGGCGGCTTCAGGACGATATGGAGAAAAAAGTTTGAACTTGCCAGATGTCCAAGGTGTAATAGATTGCATGCACCGATGGAACAACTTGAATTTATCTCCAAGAAAACAGGTGTTGATATAGAGGAGTTACTCATATGCCAAAATTGTAAGTAACACTTTTAGAGGATCTAAAACGATGAAAGTGATTAAAAATTATAAAATTGTATTGCAAACCTAAATGAAAGTTGTATAATAGACTTGTAACCAGATGTAACAAAAAGATTTATATAATCTTTTGAAATATACTGGGCTGATGATGAAAAAAAAGAAAGACCCTATTGGTAAATCCCTCAAAGAAATAATTTCAGACATAAATGATCTCACCTTAATCAATAAACACATCAACAGTAACACTCAACCAGATGTGGATAAAGAGGAGAAAGAGGCCTTTGCTAATGAATATAAGAAAGGAGTTGAAGAAACAACTATAGATGTCAATACACCTGTGGATAATAATCCTTTTGATTTGAAGAAAATAGGTCTAATACTTAAAAATGAAAGAACTAAAAGAGGCCTAACCACTGGACATATATCAGAGATTATGAATGTGAGAAGGCCTATAATAGAGGCGCTGGAGGAGGCAAGATGGGATAGGCTACCTCATGTGGTGTATATAAAGGGTTATATAAAAGAGTATGCAGATATTTTAAAGGTGCAGGGCCTTATATTCCCTTATCTAAAAAGGGATATACAAAAAAACGAACCTAATACAACAAAGAATGAATATAACAAAAAGACATTATTAGGATTAATAAAAACAAGGAAAAATATTCTATCAAGGGCAACACTTCTATATTCTTTAATTGTTTTATTGATAGTAGGTGGTTATTTTCTATTAGACATAAAGCAACAAAATAAAGATAACTTAAAATTAGAGAAGGCTGTCCAGCTATCTAATAGCAATATAGTGACCAATGAAAAGCAGAATCCCCCTATTTTAACTACTAATAAAAAACTGCTTATAAGCTGCCATGAAAGGACATGGGTAAGTATTATAATGGACGGGAATGAGAAAAAAGAGTTCATGCTCAATCCAGGAGAGATGGTTATTTTAAATGCTAAAGAAAAATTTGACATCCTTGTTGGCAATGCTGGAGGGGTCAAGTTTATTTTAAATGGGAAGGATATAAATTTTTCTGGAACAAGCGGACAGGTAAAGAAGATAACGCTTTAATCTATTAAAGTAGTATCCCATCTATTCTATCTTTGGGTTTCATTCCACTGCTTATGTTGGAATAACTTTCAAATCAAAAGAGTGTTAAATCACCCTTAGTTTTATCTATTTTTAGATGTTTAAAGGCCTTATCAGTTACCTTTCTTCCCTGAGAGGTCCTTATTATAAAGCCTGTTTTTAATAAATAAGGTTCTATAACCTCTATAAGCACATCACTCTCAAGTTGAAGTGTAGCTGAAAGTGCCTCTATACCCACTGGACCGCCTTTGTAATTAAAGATAATAGTCTTCAGAAATCTTCTATCTATGTCACCTAATCCGAGTTCATCTATGCCTTCTAATGTAAGGGCATCTATGGCCACATCTTTTGTAATGATTCCATCTGCCTTGACCTGGGCATAATCTCTTACCCTTTTCAGGAGCCTGTTTGCCACCCTTGGGGTCCCCCTTGCCCTTTTAGCAATCTCATCAGCACCTTCATTATCTATTGAGACATTTATTATCCTGGCAGACCTTTTTATTATCCTTGAGAGGTCTTTTTCATCATAAAAATCAAGGTCCCTTGTAATGCCAAAACGCTCTCTCAATGGAGATGAAAGAAGTCCTGCCCTTGTTGTAGCACCTATAAGTGTAAACTGCTCAAGACGGTACCTGTGAGTCCTTGCGTGAACACCTTTATCAAATATAAAATCTACGGCAAAATCCTCCATGGCAGGATATAGAAATTCCTCTACGATCTTAGGTATCCTATGGATCTCATCGATAAAAAATATATCACCCCTTTCCATGTGGGTTAAAAGACCAATAAGGTCACCACCTTTTTCAAGGGCTGGACCTGAAGATGTGATTATCTTTGTCCCCATCTCATTGGCTATAATATGGGCAAGGGTTGTCTTTCCCAGTCCTGGTGGCCCGTTAAAAAGGATATGTTCAAGGGGTTCTTTTCTCTTTAATGCGGCATCAATGGCAATCTTTAAGGTCTTAACAACCCTTTCCTGGCCAATGTATTCATCTAATGTCAGGGGTCTAAGGCTTAAGGTCTCTTTTTTTTCTGATGGAGAATCACCATTTAAAAGATAGTGTTTTTTTTCATCCTTGTTATATTCTTTTTTAATCACAGCTTCTGACCCCTGTATACCTCTTCAAAGAGTTCTTCAGACGATGCTATATTTGGGTTTCTCTCCATGGCATCGGAGATCATCTTCCTTGCCTCCTGGACCTTGTGTCCTAATTGATTCACAAGGACATCCTCAACCTCTTTTCGGAAATCAGTGATAGAGACCCTCGCAGGTTCTTCTGTCTCTGGAAGGAGCGCATACCTTGCTACTCGTCCTTTCAAGGTTGCCACTATCTTTTCTGCCTTTCTCTCGCCTATACCCTTTAGTTGTCTTAGACCCTTTATATCTTTTTCCTCAATATAGCGGGCAATGTCTCTAATAGGGATTGTTATAGCCTTTATAGCAGCAGATGGGCCTATATCCTCAACAGATATAAAAAGCTCAAAAAAATCCTTCTCCAGTTCATTTTTAAAACCTACAAGGATTGGTTTTGGCTGCCTCTCTGTCTGGATGAACGAGATATAGAGAGACAAGTTGTCATCTTGATTCAATGTCCTTTTTAGTTCTTCAAGGAGGTATGCAGGTATCAGTATATCGTAACCAATCCCATTTACCAATAGTGTAATACGGTCTTCATAGAACTTTTTTATCCTTCCCTGAAGAAATGAGATCAATCTATCTTCCCCTTATCTATCCTGTAAAATGCTGTCAATGCCACTGCAAGTGCATCGGCAGCATGAAAAGACTCTATTTTATTGATATTAAGGGAGTGTTGTATCATCTTCTTTATCTGACGTTTATCTGCATTACCATAGCCTATCAATGCGTTTTTAATCTCCTTGGGTGTTACCTCTAAGAGCTTAATATTATTGGTAGAAACAATGAGGTATATAACCCCGAGAACACTACCCAGCAAGATACCTGCCCTTGGATATCTAACAAGGGAAAATACATTTTCTACAGCAATAATATCAGGCATAGCCTCCTTGATAAGGCTTATTATATCTTCATAAATCTGTAAAAGCCTTATAGAGATATGGTCTTTTTGATAAGTTTTAATATATCCGCACTTAAGGAGGGTAGGTTGGTTGTTATTGAATCTTATTAATCCAAAGCCAGTGCTTGCTAGACCAGGGTCCAATCCGAGGATAATCATCCATGCTCACTTGCCAGCAGCAATTCTCTCCATCTCTTCAGATGATATATCAAAATTTGCATATACCTTCTGGACATCATCAGAGTCTTCAAGGGCCTCCATAAGTTTTAACATGGTCTCTGCATTTTTTCCCTCAAGCTTTACAGATGTCTGGGGTATCATGCTTATCTCTGAGACCATATATTGCAGCCCTTTTGAATCAAAGACCTTTTTCACCTTTTCAAAATCTGCAGGGTCTGTAATAACCTCTATTACATTTTCATCTGATGTTACGTCCTCTGCGCCTGCCTCAAGGGCAATCTCCATTATCTCATCCTCATTAACAGCCTTTTTGTCAAAGGAAATATAACCCTTTTTATTGAAAAGCCATGAGACACAACCTGCCTCACCCATATTTCCATTCATACGGGACAGTATATGGCGTATCTCTGCTGTTGTTCTCTTTTTATTATCTGTCATGACCTCAACGAGGATTGCAACACCACCTGGGCCATAACCTTCGTAGGTATATTCTTCATAGCTTTCTCCTTCAATAGCGCCTATCCCTTTCTTTATGGCCCTTTCAATATTGTCTTTTGGCATATTTTCAGATTTTGCCTGGGCAATAGCGAGTCTCAATCTTGCATTTGATTCTGGATTGCCTCCACCTAAACGGGCAGCAGTAGTTATTTCCTTTATGAGTTTTGTAAATATCTTACCTCTTTTTGCGTCTGCTGCACCTTTTTTGTGTTTTATGGAACTCCATTTGCTATGTCCTGACATTATGCCCCCTGATTTTAGGAATGGTGGGCAGTATAGGATTCGAACCTACGACCTCTGGTATGTGAGACCAGCGCTCTAACCATCTGAGCTAACCGCCCATGTTGTTATTTTTATTACATAACACTAAAAAAGTCAATATATATACATGTTTTATAGAATTCTTTATTGATGAAAACACATCTCCACCCTTATCATCCCCATTTTTTATTGACAAATTGCTCAATCAAAATTTACTATAACCAAAATCAGGGAGGTGCTATATATGGAATTAAAAAAATGGCATAACGAAAAGATAATTGCCAGAACAATCAAAGCATTGGAATCAAATTTCTTCAAGGCCAAGTCTTTTTCAAACAGGGATGAGCTTTTAGCAGAGATTTTAGAAGAGATAAAACCAGGGCAGAGTATTGGTTTCGGAGGGTCTGTAACCATCAGGTCACTTGGCATTGTGGAAAGGATAAAAGAAAAAAATACAATAGTCCTCGACCACTGGAAAGAGGGGTTAGAACCTCATGAGATAGGGGCTATAAGGATATCACAACTTACTGCAGACCTATTCCTAACCAGTGCCAATGCAATAACAGAGCATGGGGAGATTGTGAATATAGATGGTGTTGGAAATAGGGTGAATGCCATGACCTTTGGCCCAAAGAGGGTTATTGTTGTAGCTGGTATAAATAAGATAGTACCTGATATAGAAGCTGCCATAGACAGGATAAAAAGGGTTGCTGCGCCCATGAATGCAAAGAGATTAAATCTGCCTCTACCATGTGCTGAGACAGGTCATTGTCATGATTGCAATTCAGACAAAAGGATTTGTAGAATAATATCCATACTTATTAAAAAACCATCTCAGACAGATATATCAGTATATTTAATAGATGAAGAACTGGGTTACTAAGGGGAGGTCTTTCTATGAAGATAAAAAGGGCAATAATAAGCGTCTCAAACAAGGGAGGGCTTTCAGAGTTCGTCCAGTTTCTCAAGGATCAAGGTGTTGAGATACTCTCAACCGGTGGGACAAAAAAATACCTTGATTCAATAGGTGTTGAACCTATTGAGATAAGTAGCTATACAGGTTTTCCAGAGATCATGGATGGCAGGGTAAAGACACTCCATCCAAAGGTTCATGGCGGCATATTAAATCTCAGGGATAACAGAGAACATCAGAAGGCTATGGAGGAACATAATATAAAACATATTGATATGATTGTGGTCAATCTCTATCCCTTTAAGGAGGTGGTAGAGAGGGGCTGCACCTTTGCAGAGGCTATAGAAAACATTGATATAGGTGGGCCTTCAATGATAAGGGCTGCTGCCAAAAACTTTAAATATGTCACCGTAGTTACTGACCCTGAAGATTATAAAGAGGTAATGGATGTCATGAGGGCTAATAATGGAGAGACTACAGAACACCTCAGATTTAAGCTCGCAAAAAAGGTATTCCATTTAACCTATGACTATGATAAGGCTATATTCGATTATCTATCTGGCGTCAGCCAATTACAGGACTATATTATAGATTGAGGTCTTGAAATATGAAGGTGCTGGTAATAGGAAGTGGTGGAAGGGAACATGCTCTTGTTTGGAAGCTATCAGAATCAAGGGGTGTTGATGCAATATTCTGTATACCTGGCAATGGAGGCATTGGAGATATTGCAGTGTGCATTGACAAAGACATAAATGATTTTGAGGGACTTATCTCTTTCTCAAAGAAAGAAGGCATAGGGCTTGTAGTGGTGGGTCCTGAGAATCCTCTTGCAGAAGGTATAGTCGATGCATTTGACAAAGAGGGTATCCCCATATTTGGTCCTGTTAAAAAAGGGGCACAGATAGAGGCCAGTAAGATATTTGCCAAAAAACTAATGGATAAATATGGTATCCCTACAGCACCTTTTAAGACATTCAAAGATTTTGATGAGGCAGATAGATATCTTACAACATTGAATCCTCCCTTTGTAATCAAGGCAGATGGTCTCTGTGCAGGAAAGGGGGCCTATGTTATATATGACAAAAAGGAAGGACATGGGGTCTTGAGGGATCTTATGGTTAATCGTATCTATCAAGAGTCTGGGAGCAGGGTTGTTATAGAGGAGTTTCTACCAGGGGTTGAGGCATCATATCTGTCTTTTACTGATGGCAAGACAACACTACCCATGCTTGCATCTCAGGATCACAAACCGCTCCTTGATAACGATAAAGGGCCAAATACAGGCGGGATGGGTGCATACACGCCCATACCCTTTGTGGATGATAACATGGCAGATACAATAAACAGGGATATTATGGATAAAACTATCCATGCCTTAAGAAATGAGGGTGTTATCTACAGGGGTGTCCTGTATGGTGGGCTTATGCTAAAGGACAATAGGCCTTATGTAATAGAATTTAATGCCCGCTTCGGAGACCCTGAGACACAGCCAATCCTCTTTAAGATGGAGAGTGATATACTCCCTATATTGATGGCTTGCATAGACGGCTCATTAGATAAAATAGAGGGGATAGAGTGGAGAGGAGGGGTCTCTGTATGTGTTGTCATTGCTTCAAGGGGTTATCCTTATAAACCTGAAAAAGGTTATGTTATTAAAGGGTTAGAAGATCTAAGAGATAGAAAAGACATCATGGTATACCATGCAGGGACAAAAAAGGATGGGAATAATTACATCACATCTGGTGGCAGGGTTCTTGGTGTAACAGCTATAGGCGATTCATATGCCGACGCAATAAGAAAAGCCTATGAGGCTGTCTCATGTATAAACTTTGAGGGTATGCAATATAGAAAGGATATAGGAGCAAAGGCTTTAAAGTAAAAAGAGGAGGAAAGATGGGCAAGACATACAATATAGCTACAATACCTGGTGACGGTACAGGTCCAGAGGTCCTGAATGAAGGTATAAAGGTAATCGATGCTGTATCGAAAAAATTAGGTTTTACCATAAGATATACCTCATATGATTTAGGTGGAGAGAGGTATCTAAAAACAGGGGAGGTTCTCCCTGATTCAACTCTTGATGAACTGAGAGGATACGATGCCATCTATCTGGGTGCAATAGGTCATCCTGATGTGAAACCTGGTATCCTCGAGAAAGGTATACTTCTAAGGACAAGATTTGAGTTGGATCAATATATAAATTTAAGGCCTGTGAAACTTTATGAGGGCGTTGAGACGCCTTTAAGAAATAAAGGACCAGACGATATAGACTTTGTGGTAATAAGAGAGAATACAGAGGGTCTTTATACAGGTGCTGGTGGATTCTTGAAGAAAGGGACAAAAGATGAGGTGGCCATTCAGGAGTCTATAAATACAAGAAAAGGTGTTGAGAGGTGTATCCGTTTTGCCTTTGAATTTACAAGGAAAAGGAATAAACAGAAAAAACTGACCTTATGTGCAAAGACAAATGTCTTAACATATGCCTCTGATCTATGGGCAAGGGTATTCTATGAGGTGGCAGAAGAATATCCTGATATAAAAACAGATTATGCCCATGTGGATGCTACATGTATGTGGATGGTAAAAAATCCTGAGTGGTTTGATGTTATTGTTACTGATAATCTTTTCGGTGACATAATTACTGACCTTGGGGCAATAATACAGGGCGGGCTAGGTATCGCCGCAGGTGGTAATATCAACCCTGAGGGTATATCAATGTTTGAACCTATGGGTGGTTCAGCACCTAAATATACAGGCAAAAATGTAATAAACCCCCTCGCAGCTATCATGGCTGGTGCTATGATGCTCGATTTTCTCGGAGAAAAGCAGGGTTCTATAGAGATAGAAAATGCTGTTAAAAAGGCTTTAAAGAATGATATAAAATCCCTTGACGCGGGAAAGATGGGTTATGGGACAAAGGAAGTGGGCGACTTAATTGTTAGCTACCTTAAATAAATGAAAAATTTAATCTAATTAGGATAAATTTTTTAATTTTTTACTTAAAGTATTTCTATTAATACCAAGTAATTTTGAGGCTTTTGAGATATTGTTATTCGATATTTCCATAGCCGTCTTTATAAATATTTTTTCTATGCAATTCTGAATATTTAGGAGTATATTTTCTTTTTTGTTTGTGGTTGATGAAAGAAGGCTGATAGCTATATCATCAAGTTTTATCTCAAAAGAATTGTAAAGCCTTGTTTTATCTATTTTGTTATCAAGGTTGTTATTCATAATAAAAACAGTTATACACGCTATTTTTTGATAAAATCCTTTAGATTGTCATAGGAGATATAATATTTTAAAAAAGGTTATATGGTTTGTCAAGTCTTTTCAAACAGTGTACTTAAATTTTTAGTTGACAAAGAAAACCATTAAATTATATTTATACTCTATTGTATACCTGTCTCTTATACACATCTCCGAGCCCACGAGACC
>JAOAHW010000169.1 GCA_026415015.1 Syntrophorhabdaceae bacterium | reverse complement strand
CTGCATTATAGGCAGGACAGACAAGGGGGTGAAGCTGTATTGCCTTTCCCTCAATAAGTAGTGGTTCAAAAGCCTGTATACCAAGCCTGTGTAATGTAGGAGCTCTGTTTAAAAGCACAGGATGCTCCTTTATTACCTCTTCGAGGATATCCCATACAACAGATGTCTCTTTTTCAACTATCTTCTTTGCATTTTTTATCGTGCTTGCATAACCCTTTTTTATAAGTCTGTTGTAAACAAAAGGCTTAAATAGCTCCAGGGCCATATCCTTTGGCAGGCCACATTGATGGAGTTTTAATTCAGGCCCAACAACGATTACAGACCTTCCAGAGTAATCAACCCTTTTTCCAAGGAGATTCTGTCTGAACCTACCCTGTTTGCCCCTTAGCATATCACTTAGGGATTTGAGAGGTCTTTTGTTTGCCCCTGTTACTACCCTGCCCCTTTTTGAATTATCAAAGAGTGCATCCACTGCCTCCTGGAGCATCCTTTTTTCATTTCTGATGATTATATCAGGGGCATTGAGTTCCATAAGCCTTTTTAAACGGTTGTTTCTGTTTATAACCCTTCTGTATAGGTCATTGAGGTCAGATGTTGCGAATCTACCACCATCAAGGGGGACTAGGGGTCTTAGATCAGGAGGCAGAACAGGTATAATATCCAGTATCATCCATTCAGGTTTTACACCTGATACTCTGAAGGCATCTATTATCTTCAACCGCCTTGATATCTTTTTCTTTTTTGCGTCACTCGTTGTCTCTCTCATCTCCACCCTTAGTTCAGCAGCTAATTTTTCAATATCTATCTTTCTTAAACACTCTCTTATAGCCTCAGCACCTATACCTGCCTTGAAATCCTCTCCGTATCTATCTTTTGCTTCATTGTATTTCTCTTCAGAGATAAGCTCGCAGAACTTATAGGGTGAATTACCTTGTTCAATAACAATATACATCTCAAAATATAGTACCCTTTCCACTTCCTTTATGGTCAGCTCAAGGAGCGTACCGATCTTGCTGGGCATACTCTTGAGAAACCATATATGGGCCACAGGGCATGCCAGCCTTATATGACCCATCCTCTCTCTTCTCACCTTTGATTGTATTACCTCGACCCCACACTTTTCACATACAATCCCCCTGTGTTTCATCCTCTTGTATTTACCACATGTGCACTCATAGTCCTTTACAGGGCCAAATATCTTGGCGCAGAACAGACCCTCCCTTTCAGGCTTGAAGGTCCTGTAGTTTATTGTCTCTGGTTTTTTCACCTCTCCATGTGACCACTTTTCTATCAATTCAGGGGATGCAAGGGATATCTTTATCGAACTGTAACTTAAAGGGTCTTTTTGTTTGTCAAAAATTTTAAAGAGATCTTCCAAGGTTTACCTCCTTATTATTCCTTTTCGAGGTCTACATTTATACAAAGGCTTTTAAGCTCTTGCATGAGTACATTGAATGATTCAGGGAGACTTGGCTCAAGGACATCCTCTCCTTTGACTATTGCCTCATATGCCCTTATCCTGCCTGCCACATCATCGGATTTGATGGTGAGAAACTCTTGAAGTGAATATGCTGCCCCATAGCCCTCTAATGCCCAGACCTCCATTTCACCTAATCTCTGACCACCAAACTGTGCCTTTCCACCCAGTGGCTGTTGTGTTACAAGGGAGTATGGGCCAATAGAACGGGCATGGATCTTATCGTCAACAAGGTGGTGGAGCTTGAGGAAATACATATACCCTACGGTTATTTTGTGGTGGAATGGTTCTCCTGTTCGCCCATCATATAGGGTTGTTTGAAATCCATCCTTTATATCTGCCATCTTGAATAGTTCCCTTATGTCCTCTTCCTTGGGGCCATCAAAAACAGGTACAGATATATTGATACCATCCCTTAGTTTGTCTGAAAACTCAATAAGCTCTTCATCACTTAATCTGTCTATGAAATTATATATCTCATCGCTACTGTATATCTTTTTAATCTGTTCCCTTATAGCCTCTGGTGAGCACATCTTTTTGTTGTAATCATCTATCATCTCACCTATCTTTTTACCCAATTCTTTGGCTGCCCAGCCGAGATGTGTCTCGAGTATCTGACCTGCATTCATCCTTGAAGGGACGCCCAGGGGGTTCAGGACAATATCTATTGGTGTCCCATCCGCCATAAATGGCATGTCTTCTTCTGGCAATATAACAGACACTATACCCTTATTTCCATGACGGCCTGATAGTTTATCGCCTACAGCGATCTTCCTCTTCATTGCCACGTATACTTTTATTGTTTTTAGAACACCAGGGGGTAGTTCATCGCCTTTTTTAATCTTGTTTATCTTGTCTTCATAGTAAAGTTTTAACAATTCAATCTGGTTTTCTTTGCTGTCAAAGATCTTTGATATCCTGCTATCTATCTCTTCATCGCCAAATTCTATCTCCTGAAATTTGTCTATGTTTATATGGTTAAACTTCTCCACACTGAAGGTGTCACCTTTTTTAACAATTATCTTACCTTTGTTATCCTTTATGTCTACAGGTGAATGCTTTCCAATTAAAAGATTTTTGATCCTTTCTTTTGTGCTCTCGATGATTATCTTTACCTGTTCTTCCTGATCCTTTAAGATATTCGATATCTCAATATCCTCTATTAGCCTGCTCCTGTCGTCTTTATCTATACCTCTTCTTGAAAGAACCTTAACATCTATAACAATGCCTTCTATCCCATGAGGAACCCTCAAGGATGTGTCCTTTACATCCCCTGCTTTTTCTCCAAATATGGCCCTCAAGAGTTTTTCTTCAGGCGTGAGCTGTGTCTCACCTTTTGGCGTCACTTTTCCCACCAGGATGTCATTAGGTCTCACATTTGCCCCTATCATTATGATACCGCTTTCATCGAGATATTTAAGGGCCTCATCGCCAACATTCGGTATATCCCTTGTAACCTCTTCCCTGCCGAGTTTTGTATCCCTCACCACACACTCGAGCTCTTCTATGTGTATAGATGTCATGGCATCTTCTTTTACAAGCCGCTCATTTATCAGTACAGAGTCCTCATAGTTAAATCCCCTCCAGGGCATAAAGGCAACAAAAACATTTTTTCCAAGGGCAAGCTCACCCCTATCAGTTGATGGCCCATCTGCAAGGACATCTCCTTTTTTAACATAATCACCTTCTTTAACTATGACCCTCTGATTTATGCACGTATCCTGATTAGACCTTCTGAACTTCAGGAGATTATATATATCTATCTTTGCAACAGGTTCTTCACCATCTGTTGCCTCCTCATATTGCACTATGATCCTGTTTGCATCTACACTCTTTACAATGCCACTGTGTTTTGCCACAACAGCCACCCTTGAATCCCTCCCCACTATCCTTTCCATACCTGTTCCTATAAGGGGTGCTTCGGGTTTGATGAGGGGGACAGCTTGCCTTTGCATATTTGAGCCCATAAGTGCCCTGTTTGCATCATCATGCTCAAGAAAGGGGATAAGGGCTGCAGAGACACTGACGAGTTGTTTTGGGGATACATCCATATAATCAATCTGTTCAGGGCTAACAAGGAAGAATCCCCCTCCTTTCTGGGCAGATATCATATCTGCAGCAAACCTGCCATCCTCTCCAATGGGGGCATTTGCCTGGGCAATATAATAGTTTTCCTCTTCAAGGGCACTGAGGTAGTGAACCTCATCAGTGACTTTACCATTTACAACCTTTCTGTATGGTGCCTCAATAAAGCCAAATTCATTCACCTTTGCATATGTAGAGAGAGATGCTATTAAGCCTATATTTGGTCCTTCAGGGGTCTCTACTGGGCATATCCTACCGTAGTGGGTGGGATGGACATCCCTAACCTCAAAGCCTGCCCTCTCTCTTGTGAGCCCACCAGGGCCTAAGGCGCTTAGCCTTCTTTTATGGGTTATTTCGCTCAGTGGATTGGTCTGGTCCATAAACTGGGAGAGCTGGCTGCTTGCAAAGAAATCCTTTATTGCTGTGTTTACCGGTTTAGGATTAACAAGGTCATGGGGCATAAGGGTCTCCATCTCTGGGAAGGTGAGCCTCTCTTTTATTGCTCTCTCCATACGGACTAATCCCATCCTGAACTGGTTTTCTAAGAGCTCACCCACTGTCCTTACCCTCCTGTTTCCAAGATGGTCTATGTCATCTCCTGGGCCTCTTGAGTCTTTAAGTTTAAGGAGGCGTCTAACTACCTCTATTATGTCTTCTCTCCTTAATATTGTGTAGTCAAGAGGCACATCCACACCTAATCTGTGGTTTATCTTGAGTCTGCCCACCTTTGACAGGTCATAACGCTCCTCACTGAAGAACATATTATGGATTAATGCCTCGGCAAATTCTATTGTAGGCGGGTCACCTGGCCGCAACTTTCTGTAGATCTCTAAAAGGGCATCTTCTTTTTTATTTATTTTATCTATCAACAGGGTGTTTCGCAGGGAAGGGCTTACATTCAGATTATCTATAAAAAGGATATTGAAATTATTTATCTTTTTTTCAATAATTTTTCCAAGATCTTCTTTTGTAAGTTCTTTATTTATTGGGATTAACACCTCTTTTGTCTCAGGGTCATATATATTATCCGCTGTTACCTTACCGACGATATCATCTTCTTCAACAGGTATGGCATTGATATTCGCTGCTGCCAGCTTTTTAATATCTGCCTTTGTGATCTTTTTATGTTTTTTTACCAGTAGCTTTCCTGTCTCATCTGTTATGTCAGAAGGGGACCTCTGGTCTACAAGAAGGGAAAGGGGTGTCTGTTTTAGGAATTTTTCATCTTTTATGATTATCCTCTCTTTTTCATAGAAGTAATCGAGTATCTCTTTTTCTTCATATCCAAGGGCCTTTAAAAAGAGTGTAACAGGGATCTTTTTCTTTTTATCTATCCTTACATATAAAAGTTCTTTGTGGTCAAACTCAAAATCAAGCCATGAACCCCTGTAAGGGATTATCCTGGCAGTGTATATAAGATTACCGCCAGCCATGGATTTTGACTGGTCACAATCAAAGTAGACCCCCGGTGACCTGTGGAGCTGGCTTACAATAACCCTCTCTGTGCCGTTTATAATAAAGGTACCCCTTTCTGTCATTAGGGGTATCTCTCCAAAATATACATCCTGTTCCTTTACTGCCTTTATATCCTTTGTCTTTGTATCAGGGTCAACATTCCACACAACGAGCATTATTGTAACCTTCATTGGGGCTGCATATGTGATGCCCCTGAAGATACATTCCTCTTCTGTATTCTTTGGCTCCCCAATCTCGTATTTCTTGAATTCAAGGGATGTGGTTTCATGGGAATCCTTTATGGGAAATACACTCTTAAAGACAGCCTGGAGACCTATGTTTTCCCTTTTATCAGGTGGGATATCCTTTTGCAGAAACTTCTCATATGAATCAAGCTGTATCTCGATGAGATTAGGTATTTCAAGGATTTCTTTTATCTTCCCATATTTTTTCCTGTAAATCTTATTGTGGAAAGTTTCCCTCATAATTTTAACTCCTTAAGTTTAAAGGCTTGAGGTCAGAGAGATTAGTAAAAAGAGCTTCTAACCCCTCTGACCCCATAGCCCTTTATTATTTACTCTACCTTTACCTGCCCGCTTACTTCTTCAAGCTGCTTTTTTATGTTGGCAGCCTCTTCTTTTGAGACGCCTTCTTTTACTGTCTTAGGGACACCTTCTACCAGGTCTTTTGCCTCTTTGAGACCCAGACTTGTTATGGCC
>JAOAHW010000229.1 GCA_026415015.1 Syntrophorhabdaceae bacterium | reverse complement strand
CCTCCATTATTGTAAAAGTCACCTCCTTCTCTCTCACAGAAAACACCTCCTTTTATTGGATGCTTTCTGTTATATACTACAGGGGTGACATTTTCATCTTGCAGTTAGGGGGTGACATAATTATATTGCAGAGACACATGTGGATTAATTTTATTGACATAGCCTTACATTAAATGTAATAATCATATCTACTTAGTTTTTAGTGCAACATAGAGATAATAGAATAAAATAAAAAAGGGTTTGGGGATTATGGATCCCTAAAGTTATAAAAAGTCGGTAGGGTCGCCGCTTGATAGAATAATGTTCTCTCAAGCGGCGATTTTTTTATTGATGGACATAAGGCAAAACCATATTTTACTGGAATATCTGAATGTTTTTGTGATGTTTGTAATCAATGGAGGAATAAACAACTCATTTTACAGAAATAAAGGAGAATATTTTTTGATTTATAAAAAAAGGAGGTAATTATTTATGTTATTTGAAGCCCTTAAAATCGCTGTTACTGGTTTTATAGTGGTGATGGCAACATTAAGCATATTGGCATTTAGTGTAAAAATCATGAGTTATATTTGTATATTATTTGATAGAAAAGGGAAAGGCCTTTAAGCTAATTTATTATGGAAAATTTTCTAAGACATCTGAAACGATTTCTTTTCTCTATAAGCCTTTTCAATTTTGATTAAGTTCTTGCCAAATTCAATTGCATGTTCTTCCATAGCCTTTGCAGCTTTTTCTGGATCTCCTGACAATACAGCCTCAACTATAGGTCTGTGCATTCCTGCAGGATGCATGACATGTGGGTCAGGGTTTACCTCCTCTACTATTTTTTTTGTTAAGCCCATTAGTGATTTTACAAGGGATTCATAAAAGTGGTTGCCGCTCATTTCAGCAAGAATAAAGTGAACCGCTGTCTTTTTGTCAACATCTTCTGACAGTGACTTTATTGGGTCACTTTCAGCTTCAAGAGCCTGTTTTAACCGTTCTGCATATTCAGGGGTAACATTTTTTGCTGCTAGACGGGCTACTTCTGGTTCAAAAAATACACGTACCTGATAAATCTCAGGGATAGAAATTTTATTAGCAAGAAATAGGTCTAAAAAGGCATTTGAGAGATTTTGAAACGTTAAGTCAGTGACAAAGGCTCCTCCTGTTGCACCTTGTCGAGTAGTTATGAAACCTGAAATCTCAAGAGACCTAAGGGCTTCACGAACTGCGGCACGGCTCACATGGAATTGTTCAGATAATTCACGCTCTGAAGGTAACTTGTCTCCAGCCTTAAATTCACCGAGCAGTATAGACTGTTTCAGTTGTTCAACAATCTCTTCTGATATCCTGTATTGTTTAACAGGTTTAAATTTTGGCATAAAAAAACCTCTTTTTAGATTATATAAAAAAATAATTTTTTTTCAACAAAATAATAATTAATTTACTTGACAAATAAATTAAATAATTATAACTTCAATGGATGAACCATTGAACATTTAATTTTATATATTTTTTCTTAGCCGATGTAATATTGTTTTGAAAAGGGGGCAACCGATGAATCTAACTTCTAATCTGGAGAGGTCGGCATTTTTTTTCAAAAGCCGTCCAGCTATTAGCGAGGGAAGTATTGAGACAAGCTATGGTCAACTTAATGTTGAAGTCAATAAGGTTGCGACAGCATTGATAAAAATGGGGATAAAGCCTCATGACCATGTAGGCATTTGTGCGCCCAACTCAAAGGAATGGATAATATTCTATTTTGGTGTGATAAAAACAGGGGCTATAGCAGTGACTCTTTCAAATACCCTCTCCTACAATGAACTGGCTTTTTTAATAAGCCATGCTAAGCCAAGATATATATTTACAACAGAAGATAAGCTTGAGAGTCTATTAAAGATAAGAAATGACGAATATATAGAAGGCATCATATGTGAAGGTGGTGATTTTGATTTACAACAATTAATGAATAAAGGAACAGGTTCATTTAAGGCAGTAGATTGTGATCGTAATGACACCGCGGCTATTCTTTATACAGGAGGAACAACTGGGACACCTAAAGGTGTTATGCTCAGCCATGAAAATATAATTTTTTCCAGTTACAATGTAATGTTTTGCGAACGATCCACAGAAAAAGACCGGGCATTGTGTTTTCTTCCATTGAATCATGTCTTTGGGCAGATACACATAATGAATTCCACTATAATGAGCGGTGGATGTCTGGAGATTATGCCTTTTTTTGATATTGATCGTACTTTAGATGCTGCAAGGGAAGGGAGGATAACCAAACTTTTTGGTGTACCTACAATTTATGCTCGTATGCTTTCCATAAAAAATCTGAAAGATAAACTCGGTAAGGTTCGTTATTGTTTTTCAGCAGCTGCAAGTATGGCTGTAGAGGTAATCAGGCAGTGGAAAGAAGAGACAGGTCTGGATATTTATGAAGGATATGGCATGACAGAATCTGCCTCAGCGGTTACATATAATCATTTTCACAGGCATGTTGCTGGTTCGGTTGGTTCGCCTGTTAATGGTGTGGAAGTCCAATTAAGAGATTCATACGGCAACATGGTGGATGAGGGTAAAGAAGGCGAGATATGCATACGTGGACACAATATAATGAAAGGTTATCTAAATAACGCTGAAGGGACCAAAGATGTTTTCTGGGGCGATGGTTGGTTTCGCTCAGGTGACATAGGTTATTTCGATGAAGATGGTTATCTGTATATTGTTGATAGAATAAAAGATATGATCATTACAGGTGGCGAAAATGTATACCCCCGTGAGGTTGAGGAGGTGATCTTTAAGATTCCAAATGTCCAGGAATGTGCAGTTATAGGGCTGCCTGACCCGGAGTGGGGAGAACGTGTTGTAGCGTGCGTTGTTCCATACAAAGGCATGAGTCTTGATCCATTCAAGATGAAAGCTTTTCTGAAATCGTGCTTGTCTGCTTATAAGGTCCCCAAAGATATTATGATTTTGGATGAATTGCCCAAAAGCGCTACAGGGAAGTTATTGAAGCGGGAGTTAAAAAAGAAGCTTACGCAAAAATGAATGAAAGGAGATTTATTATGGGAAGTATTAAAAAGGTCAGAACGGTTTGTAGGGGCTGCCACGGTGGCTGCGGTGTTATTGCAAGCGTAAAAGACGGTAAGGTAGTGAAAATAGAAGGAGACCCTTCATCACCTATTAGTCACGGAACCATGTGCAGTAAGGGACTGGCCATTACACAAATAGCTTATCATCCAGACCGTATCCTTTATCCAATGAAAAAAGTCTCTGGTAAATGGGAGCGGACCTCGTGGGATGAGGCACTTGATATTATTACTAATAAATTTAAGAAGGTCATAGAGGAATATGGCCCTGAATCACTGTTTATCGGACAGGGAACAGGTCGTGATTATGAGAGTTATTTTTCCCGTTTTGGCAATCTCCTTGGCACGCCGAATGTGCTCACTGCGGGACATATGTGTTATCTCTCTCGAATAGGGGCTTCACTTATAACATGCGGTAGGTTTCCTGTGTGTGACTATGCAGGAGAGCCTAAGCTCATTGTTCTTTGGGGTGTGAATCCTCTCTGGTCGAATCCTGATGAATATAAAGGTGTTTCATTCTGGAGGGCATACAAAAAAGGGGCGAAGCTTATTGTTATTGACCCTCGCAAAAACTTCTATACCAAGAGGGCAGATATATGGCTTCAATTAAGACCAGGCACTGATGCTGCTCTGGCTCTGGGTTTCTTTAATGTTATTATTGAAGAAGGGCTTTACGACAGGGATTTTGTAGCCAATTATATACATGGCTGGGATGCCTTTTCAGATAGGGTTAGAAAGGACTACCCTTTAAACAAGGTACAGGAGATTACATGGGTAGATAAGGACATTATTAGGGAAGCAGCGCGGATGTATGCAACAACCAAACCGGCAGGCATCCATTGGGGTGTCCCTACAGAGCAGAATATCAATTGCACGGACTTTACTCGGACCGCAGTTGGTCTCATGGCTGCAACATCCAATCTTGATGCACCCGGTGGCAATGTATTCTATGTGCCTCCTCCAGTGAGGACTGTCTCTCAATTTTCTTGCCATGAGGCCTTGACGCCTGAACAAAAAAAGAAACGTCTGGGAGGAGAACAATACAAACTCGGTGCGAGAATGACCTTTATCACACCGAGGGTTGCCTGGGACGCCATAATCACAGGAAAACCCTATCCATTAAAAGCAGGTATATTTGTAGGCACCAACCCACTAATAACAGAAGCTAATGCCAACTATATACACAAAGCCCTGACTAAACTGGAATTTTTTGCTGTGGCTGATTTCTTCATGACCCCTACAGCAGAGCTTGCCGATATATTCCTTCCTGCCGGGACATGGTTGGAACAGAATCATATGGCTGAGAATTGGAAATTCCACGGCTATGTCCTTGCACGGCAAAAGGTGGTTGAGATAGGAGAGTGCTGGCAGGATCATAAGATCTTTCTTGAACTGGGCAAAAGAATGGGTCAACAATGGTGGCCTACTGTAGAGGATGCTATCGAATGGCTCCTTGAACCTACAGGTGTTACATGGGAGGAGTTTAAAGAAAAGGGGTATTTAAAGGGTGATATGGAATATTACAAATATCGTAAGAAAGGGTTTTCAACGCCCACAAAGAAAGTGGAGTTATATTCCACTGTTTTAGAGAGCTGGGGCAGGGATCCCCTTCCAAAATATACGGAGATCCCGGAAAGTCCTGTATCAAGACCTGACCTTGCTGAGAGATATCCTTATATCCTGAATGCAGGCCTACGAACGCCCATGTTTTTCCATTCTGAAAATCGCCAGGTACCATGGTTAAGAGAGATGAAACCAGACCCTATTGTTGAGATAAATCCCGATACTGCAAAAAAACATGGTATTAGAGAGAGTGATTGGGTCTGGATAGAATCACCGAGGGGGCGGGTAAGACAAAGAGCAAGGCTTAATGACGGCATAGATCCAAGGGTTGTAGTAGCAGAACATGGATGGTGGTTCCCAGAGATAAAAGATGAAGGTCACGGCTGGGATATAGCCAATATCAATATACTTACCGACGACTCTCACGAATCAATGGATCCTGTCATGGGTGCAACCAACTTACGTGTCTTGCTATGTAATATATACCGCTGCGAAGAAATTGAGGGGGTGAACCATGAGTAAAAGATATCTAACGATTTTTAAAGATGATTGTTGCGGTTGTCATTCATGTGAGGTTGCATGCAAGCAGGAACACAATTTAGATGTAGGTCCAAGATTAATAAGGATTATTGATAAAAGCCCCTTATTTGTGCCTATATACTGCCATCATTGTGCAGATGCACCATGTAAAAGAGCATGTCCTGTAGATGCTATTATAAGAAATAGCCAGGGTATTGTCCTGATTAATGAAGATATCTGTATAGGTTGTAGGGAATGTATAATGGCTTGCCCCTTTGGGGCAATGCAATTCCATGGGGAAAAAGAGGTTGCACTAAAGTGTGACCTATGCCTTGAAAGGCTTACACAGGGAGAGATACCTGCCTGTGCTTCAGTATGCCCTACAGGGTGTATCCTCTGGGGAGATATAAAAACAACACTGGATAAGGCTGCACAGCCTTAGTTTTTGATTAGAACTGGGAGATTTATCATGAATCTTGCCACAAACTTAGAGGCATCAGCATATTATTTTCCCACTCGCCCTGTTGTAAGACAGGATGGCTCAGAATTAACATATGGTGAACTCAACGACCGTGCTAACAGAATAGCCACGGGACTGATAAAAATGGGAATAAACCCAGGTGATCATATCGGACTCTGCTCCATAAATTCTATCGACTGGATTGCATTTTACTTTGGGATTCTCAAGGCTGGTGCTGTGGCTGTAACGCTTTCAGGGCTTTTAAAAGGCCAGGAGCTCAAAAATATAATCAGTCATTCAAAGCCCCGTTTTGTATTCACAACAGAGGATAAATTGAGTGATTTAAATAGCATAAAAGATATCTGTGGAATTGAAAAAATAGTCTGCCCCGATGGTGATTTTGATCTCTCTTATCTAATTGATAAGGGTTCGGGAAGTTTTAAGGCTATTGACAGAGACCGTTCAGATACCGCTGTCATCCTCTATACTGGTGGAACAACAGGGACACCTAAAGGTGTTATGCTCAGCCATGAAGGGGTTATATTTTCCAGCCATAGTATTGCCTATTATGAACACTCCAATGAGAATGATTTGGCTCTTTGTTTTTTGCCTTTCAACCATGTTTTTGGCCAGATCCATATTATGAACGCAACAATAATCAGTGGTGGATGTATTGAGCTTTTACCTTCATTTGATTTAGAAAAGGTATTAGAGTTGATCAGGTTAGGCCGAGTTACAAAATTTTTTGCCGTACCCACTGTCTATGTCCGTTTGCTTGGAGTAGGGGATCTCAGTGAAGGGCTGGGAAGACTGCGCTATTGTTTTTCTGCTGGGGCAAGTTTGGCCATGGAGATTGTAAAGAGGTGGAAGGAATGCACTGGAATAACAATAGCTGAATCTTATGGTATGACAGAGGCAATGCCAGTCACTTTTAATCATTATTATCCTGAGAAACATATTATCGGATCCGTGGGCCAACTGGTTCACGGGGTAGAGGCCCTAATAATGGATACATCAGGTAATGTTCTGGAGCAGGGCAGGGAAGGTGAGATCTGCATTCGGGGGCGCAATGTGATGAAGGGATATCTAAATAACCCTGAAGGAACAGCCTCAGCCTTCTGGCAAAATGAATGGTTTCGTTCTGGAGATATAGGTGTTGCGGATAAAGACGGTTATTTTTACATAGTGGACAGGGTAAAAGACATCATCATAACTGGTGGTGAAAATGTGTATCCACGAGAAGTAGAGGAGCTTATTCATACAATACCTGAAGTGGCAGATTGTTCAGTAATAGGACTACCTGACCCTGAGTGGGGCGAACGGGTATGCGTATGCATTGTACCTAAACAGGGCCATAAAATTATTCAGGAGGATATTAAGATGTTCCTGAAATCACGCCTTTCACCCTTTAAGGTCCCTAAGGAATGTATAATAGTAGCCGAACTACCTAAGAGCTCAACAGGTAAGATTTTAAAGAGTGAATTGAAGAAGATGATTCTTCGAGAAAGACTTTAGACAAAGGTGGGCTGATATTAAAAATTTTGGAAATACAAAGCAATTTATCTTAAATCAATCTAAGGAGGAATTATTATGAAAAAAGGTTTCGTGGTTAAATTGGTTGTTTTTGTTTTAGCAACAGTCTTCTGTTTGACTTCACTACCTCTATATGCTCAGGAAAAGGTGATAAAGCTGAGGTATTCGAACTTTTTCCCGCCTGCCCATCCTATAAGTAAACTTGCAGAAGAATGGGCTAAGGAAGTAGAGAAAAGGACTAACGGACGTGTAAAGATCTCTTATTTTCCAGGCAATACCCTTACACCACCCTCACAGGCATATGATAGTACAGTTAAAGGTATAGTGGATATAGCTCAGAATCTTTTAGCTTATTCACCAGGGAGGCTGCCTTTAAGCGAGGTGCTCCAGTTGCCATTAGGATATGTAAGCGGGTATCAGGCTACAAAAATGGCAAATGAATATTATAAAAAATTCATTCCTAAAGAATTTAGCGATGTAAAAGTTATGTATCTCCATGGAGTTGCCCCTGGCACTTTTCATGTAAAGAAGGACATAAAATCTTTTGAAGATTTAAAGGGTCTTCGCATAAAGGCGAATGCAGAGAACGCAGATATAGTAAAAGTCCTTGGTGCAGCACCTGTGACTATGCCTATTACTGAGACTTATGATGCCCTACAAAAAGGTCTTGCAGAAGGAATCCTGTTGCCAAACGAGGCACTTAAGGGCTGGCGTTTTGCAGAGGTTGTTAAGGCAAGTCTTGACAGCAATGCAGTATCATATATGACCTCCATGTATGTCATAATGAATAAGGGAAAATGGAACATGATCTCAAAAGAAGACCAGCAGGCAATAGAGAAAATAAATGAAGAATGGATTGAGAAACAGGGGCAACTATGGAATAAACTTGATAAGGAAGGAAAGGAATATGCCATACAGAAAGGTGTAAAGTTTGTAAAGGTTTCAAAACAGGAAGAGGATGCCGTAGCTTCAAAGATGAAGCCGATCCTTGAGAACTATGTGAAAAATACAAAGGCAAAAGGACTGCCTGGTGATGAGGCCTTGAAATTCTGTCAGGATTATCTCAGAAAAAACCAGTAGTCCTTATATCCTCTCACCCCTTTGGTGCATTTATCAAGGGGTGAGAGGAATAAAATTGAAAGGAGAGAGGTATAAATGCAATATTTTACAAGGGCCATATTCAAGCTTGATGTTTCATTCCATATTATCTCTGGAATCGTTCTTGCTTTCATGATGCTTGTAACGGCTGCAGATGTAATCATGAGGAACCTTGGCTATCCCATAGTTGGGTCTGTAGAGATTATCTCTTTTTGTGGGGCTGTTGTGGTCGGTTTTGCCATACCGTATACCTCATGGAAGAAGGTCCATGTCTATGTTGATTTCCTTGTTGATAAGCTTGCACCCCGAAACAGAAAGGTCATGGAGTGTATCACAAGATGCATGGGCATAGCATTGTTTGCCTTTATTGGATACAATTTTATTATCTTTGGTCTGGACCTGAGACATACCAAAGAGGTGAGTCCAAGTTTTAAACTCCCTTACTATCCTATCTCCTTTGGTTTGAGTGGAAGTTGTTTTTTGCAGTGCTTGACAATGATTGTTGATCTAATAAAGACATCTCAGAGAGGTACAGGTCATGAATGAAATAACAGTTGGGATTATCGGCCTTGTTATTCTAATGGCACTTTTTCTGACTGGCATAGAGCTTGCTTTCTGTATGACCATTGTTGGTTTCGTTGGATTTGCTTATCTTGTCTCCTTTGAGGCTGCTTGTAACCTTATTGTGAAAGATTTTTTCGATACATTTACATCCTATGGATTTTCCGTAATACCTCTATTTGTCCTTATGGGTCAGGTGGCATCCAATTCAAATATTGCAAAAAGGGTGTATATGGCAGCACATAAATGGGTTGGTCATGTACCAGGTGGTCTGGCCATGACAACTGTGGCAGGGGCCACTATCTTCAAGGCCATGTGCGGTTCTACCCTTGCCACTGTTGCTACTTTTTCAGGCATTGCTATTCCAGAGATGGACAGATATGGTTATGATAAAAAACTATCTACAGGTGTGGTGGCATCTGTGGGGACAATTGGTATGCTGATACCTCCGAGTATAGTCCTTATAATTTATGGAATAGTTGTTGAACAGTCAATCGGCAGGTTATTTCTTGCAGGTATTATTCCAGGTATTTTAATCTCCTTCTTCTTCCTCTGTATTGTATATGGATGGGTTCTGATTAATCCATCTATTGCCCCTCGAGCAGAGAAGTCCTCATGGTCAGAGCGTATCAGGTCTATCCCTGATTTTTTATGGGTAGGGATTATATTTATTGTAGTCATAGGCGGTCTCATGACAGGTAAATTCAGTCCTACAGAGGCAGGAACTATAGGTACTTTTGCAGTGCTTATACTGGCTTTGTCTAAGAAAGAGTTGAATTTCAAGATGCTTGTAAAATCGTGGGATGAATCATTAAGGACAGCGTGTATGACATTGGTACTCATCGCAGGGTCTGTTGTATTGGGCCATTTCCTTGCTGTTACTGAGATTCCCATGATTGCAGCAGATTGGATCACAGGTCTTCCTCTGCCGCGCTATCTTATAATGATTTTAATAATAATTGTTTACCTTATCGGCGGATCATTTATTGATGACCTTGCCTTTATGATACTGGCCACACCTATTTTTTATCCTGCTGTCATAAAACTGGGTTATGATCCCATCTGGTTCGGTGTTATGATAGGCGTCACCATCATGATAGGGGTTATCATACCTCCTGTAGCTATTTGTGTTTTTATAGTGAGAAACATTACAGGAGTACCATTTAATACTATCTATAAAGGTGTTTTGCCTTTTCTTTTAAGCCTCTTTACAGCTGCACTGTTGCTCTTTATTTTTCCCAAAATTGCTACATGGCTGCCTGATCTATTTATGGGTTCAGCGGTATGAATTAGTACTCCCCAAAACATGGACAGGGTGATCTGAAGAATGGTTTTTTTGCCCTTAGCCAATCCATTCAGATCACCCTTTTTAAAATTTCTGTCTTATGTCATATAACCTTATGAAAATACATAATCCAGTATCCTAAAATAACTCCAAAAAACAGCAACCATTATCCTTAAATGTATTATAAAAAGGTGTGGGCTACATGTTTTTACAAGTATTTCTTTATCAACACCTCGGCGATCTGGACTGCATTCAAGGCAGCACCCTTTCTTATATTGTCTGAGACTATCCACATATTGAGTCCGTATTTTACAGATTCATCCCTTCTTATCCTGCCCACAAATGTATCATCCTTGCCTGCAGCATATATGGCAAGGGGGTAGATATTTTTTGAAGGGTCATCAGTGACCTTTACCCCAGGTGCTTTCTGCAAAAGCTCCCTTGCCTTTTCAGGGGTTATATCATTTTCAAACTCCACATTTACTGATTCAGAGTGGCCGTAAAACACAGGGACCCTCACTGTGGTTGCAGTAACCTGGATACTCTGGTCTTCCATAATCTTCTTTGTCTCATTGACCATCTTCATCTCTTCTTTGGTGTAACCGTTTTCCAGGAAAGAATCTATGTGGGGAAGACAGTTAAAGGCTATCTGGTGGGGGTATACCTTTTTCTCTATGTCTTTGTTGCTGTATATGGCAAGGACCTGTTGCTCAAGTTCATATATAGCCTTTTTACCTGTACCTGACACTGCCTGATATGTGGAGACAACAACCCTTTTTATCTTTGCAAAATCATGGAGTGGTTTCAGGACAACAACCATCTGTATTGTGGAACAATTAGGATTGGAGATTATACCCCTGTTTTTATATCCTGCTATAGCATGTTCATTTACCTCAGGGACAACAAGGGGTATATCAGGCTCCATCCTAAATGCACTGGTGTTATCTATAACAACACAACCGCTTGCTGCTGCTATGGGAGCAAACTTCATACTCACAGCACCACCAGGTGAAAAAAGACCTATGTCAACGCCCTTGAAAGAATCTTCCTTGAGTTCCTCCACCTTTATATCTGTCCCCTTAAAAGAGATTGTCTTGCCAACGCTCCTTGATGAGGCAAGGAGTTTTAGTTTTTTTACAGGAAAGTTCCTCTCTTCCAGGATTGCCACCATTTCATTTCCCACTGCCCCTGTGGCACCTGCCACTGCTACATTATAAGTTTTCATGTCTCTCCTCCAGCTTTTTCTTTAGATAATTCATAAGCCCGCCAGCCTCTATGAGTTCCACCATAAAAGGCGGTATTGGCTTTGCCTTCACTGTTTTTTCTTTTGTCTTTATTATACCTGAGAATACATCAATCTCTATCTCATCGCCTTCTTCCACCATATCATAGATATCTGCCTCAATAAGTGCCAGGCCTTTATTAAAGGCATTTCTATAGAATATCCTTGCAAAGCTCCTTGCTATGACAATGGGTATACCAATGGCAGAGATGGCAATGGGTGCATGTTCCCTTGAGGAACCGCATCCAAAGTTGGCACCAGCCACTATTATATCGCCAGGTCTTACCTTCTTGCTGAAATCTGGAGATAGGGGTTCCATACAGTGTTCACCCAATATCTTAGGGTCTGTATGGGCAAGATACCTTGCAGGGATTATAATGTCCGTATCTATATTATCACCGAATTTCCATACATTTCCTTTTAGAACCATACACACTCCTTTTATAAGACCTCATGGGGATGAGATATCCTGCCTGTAATTGCACTTGCAGCAGCTACAGCAGGGCCTGATAGATAGACCTCGCTTTCAGGATGGCCCATCCTACCTATAAAATTTCTGTTGGTTGTGGCAACAGCCCTCTCACCCTTAGCCAGTACACCCATGTGACCTCCAAGGCATGGACCGCATGTAGGTGGAGAGATGACACACCCTGCATCAGCAAATACCTCTATATAACCGAGTTTTAAGGCATCTCTATATATATCAGGTGTGGCAGGGATAACTATGCAACGTACCCATGGGGCTACTTTTTTACCATTTAAGATGTCTGCTGCCATCTCAAGGTCTTCAAGCCTGCCGTTGGTGCATGAGCCTATAACAACCTGGTCTATCTCAATATCCTTTAGATTTTCCACATCTTTCACATTGGATGGTAGGGAAGGACATGCCACTTTGAGGCCAATTTTACCCACATCTATCTCAAATATCTCTTTATATCTGGTATCCCTATCGCTTTCAAAGACCCTTGGAGGTCTTTTAGCCCTTTTTTCTACATAGGCCATGGTCTTATCATCAGGCCTGAAGATACCGTTTTTTGCACCTGCCTCTATGGCCATATTTGCTATGGCCATCCTTGAATCCATAGATAGGACAGAGATAGCCTCTCCATCAAACTCCATGGCAGAATATAGGGCACCATCTACACCTATCATCCCTATTATATGGAGTATCAGGTCTTTTCCAGTGACCCACCTATTCCACTGACCATGGCATAGAAACTTTATGCTCTCAGGTACCTTAAACCATATCTTCCCAGTAACCATGGCATAGGTAATATCAGTGCTGCCCATGCCTGTTGCAAATGCCCCAAGGGCACCATAGGTGCATGTATGGCTGTCTGCACCTATTACCACATCCCCAGGGACTACTATACCCTGTTCTGGAAGGAGGGCATGCTCAATGCCGCATCTACCCCCTTCATAAAAATGTTTAATCCCATATTTTCTTGAGAATTCCCTTATCTTTTTACAGTTTTCTGCAGAGATTATATCTTTATTGGGTGTAAAATGGTCGAGGACAAAGACAACTCTATCCTGGTCAAAGCCCTTTTTTGCCCCCACCTTTTCAAACTCCTCAAGGGAAAGGGGGGCTGTTATATCATTGGCCAGGACAATATCTACGTTTGCGTCTATAATCTCACCAGGTTCAACAACATCTCTCCCTGAATGTGCGGCAAGTATCTTTTCTGTGATAGTCATACCCATATACAACCACCTTATTCTTTTTTAGTTTTAATATACTCAAGCCTGTTTAGGGCCTGTCTCTTATACACATCT
>JAOAHW010000165.1 GCA_026415015.1 Syntrophorhabdaceae bacterium | reverse complement strand
ACTAGATAGCTCGTCGGCAGCGTCAGATGTGTATAAGAGACAGAAATAGGTGTCACCTGTCTTTATAACAAAATCATATCTGCCTTCTATATGAGGGTTTTCTTCAAATAAAAGGTCTATGAGTATAGGTCTTCTCTCTCCATAAAAGGGGATAGAATACTCATATTCGCCTTTTCCTATAATGTCCTTTTTTTTCATACCCGTCATAGTCTCGATTGCCCTGTTCCAGGCAATGACACGCCTCTTGGCATCTATGACAAAGGTGGCTTCAGGGAAAAAATCTATTATATCCTCGAGGGTCTTATTTGAGGCCTGGAGATTTGCTTCCACTTTTTTTTGCTCAGTCAAATTTCTAATGATTACAAATATTTGTTCATCCGAGACAGGTTTGATAGGCACAATCCTTGCCTCAAAGAAATTCTCTTTTTCATCTATCATGATAGAGTAATCTATCTTTATGGGAGAGCCTGTCTTTCTTACCCCCTCAATGCCATCTCTAAATATCTCACTTGATTGACCCAAGGGTGTATCTAATATGCTTTTTCCAAGGAGCATGTCCTTCGGCACATACTGTCCCTCAGGCATCCCGGCCTTACAATCTATAATCTTTCCGTCCCTGTCCAGTCTGAGCATTAAATCAGGACATGCATCAATAAACGCCTTTAAATCTCTGTTTTCCTTTTCAAGATCCTCTTGATCTGTTTTCATTTTTTTTGCCCCAATATCCTCTTTTAGGTTATCTTTACTATATTGCCAATGGGCAATAACAGCATCAGGTTTTTATGGAGGCACAGGGCTTATCCCCCACACCTTCTCTGCATACTCCACAATGGAGCGGTCGCTGGAGAACCTTCCAGAACGGGCAACATTGAGGATAGCCATCTTTGTCCATCGCTCCCTATCCATATATATCCTGTTTACCCTCTCCTGACACTCTACATAAGATTCATAATCTGCAAGGACAAGATACTCATCCCTACCAAGTAGAGTATCAATTATGGGCTGGAAGAGCCTGGGTTGAGATGGTGAGAAATATCCGTCTTTTATCTGGTCTATAGCCTTTTTAAGCTCCTGGTTTTTCTCATAATACATACGGGGGTTATACCTTGGCTTCAACTCTAATATTTCACTGGCAGTAAGGCCAAACGTAAAGAAATTCTCCTCCCCTACCTCATTTCTTATCTCTATATTGGCACCATCAAGGGTGCCTATGGTCAATGCACCGTTTAAGGCAAACTTCATGTTCCCTGTACCTGATGCCTCATATCCTGCTGTGGATATCTGCTCTGATAATTCTGCGGCTGGTATAATCTTCTGTGCAAGGGTAACACTGTAATTGGGTACAAAGACCACCTGTATCTTGTTTTTTATCCATTCGTTTCCATCTATGACCATCTTTATATTGTGTATAAGTTTTATAATGAGCTTACAGATAAAATAACCAGGTGCTGCCTTGCCAGAAAATAAAAAGATCCTGGGGACAAAGTTCTCCCCTGTCCTGCCCTCCCTTATCCTGTTATAAATGGTTATGATATGAAGGATATTCAAAAGTTGCCTCTTATATTCGTGAAAACGTTTAATCTGACAGTCCAGGAGAAAATCTTTCTGTAACCCCACCTGACATGTGGCCATAAGATAACTTGATAAGGTCTCCTTATTTTGTTCCTTGATCTTCATAAACTGGTCGCAAAACTCACTATCATCTATGAATTGTTCAAGCCTCTTAAGCTCGCTCAGGTCTTTTGTCCACCTATCCCCTATGACCTCGGTGATTAGGGCTGATAGATGGGGATTTGATTCGAGGAGCCAGCGCCTCTGGGTAATTCCATTTGTTATGTTTATAAATCGCTCTGGCATCATGTCATTGAAGTCCTTAAAGACCACATTCTTTAATATATCAGTATGGAGTTCAGATACACCGTTTATCTTATGACTCCCTACAATAGCGAGTCTTGCCATATGGACTATGCCATCTGACCCCCCTGTGATAATACCCATCCTCGATGAGACATCATACTTTTCAGGAAATCTCTCCTTCACCTGTATTAGAAATCTCCTGTCTATCTCCTGGATAATCTGGAGGTGACGGGGCAGAAGCCATGCAAAGAGGTTGACAGGCCATGTCTCAAGGGCCTCAGGCAAGACTGTATGATTTGTATAGGCAAAGGTCTTTGTTGTGATGTTCCAAGCCGTATCCCATGGTAGGTTCTCCTCATCCACGAGGATCCTCATAAGCTCAGCTATGGCAATAGATGGGTGCGTGTCATTGAGCTGTACTGCCACCTTATCTGGGAAGTTTCTGTATGTCCTGTGGGTCTTTTTGTATCTCCTCAAGATATCTTTTAAAGTGGCGCTTACAAAAAAATACTGCTGTTTCAGTCTCAGTTCCTTTCCTGCTATTGACTGGTCATTGGGATATAGGACCTTTGATATATTTTCACTGTTTGATTTATCCTCTACTGCCTTTATATAGTCACCACTGTTGAAGTATTCGAGGTTAAACTCCCTTGTTGCCTTTGCTGCCCAGAGACGCAAGGTATTTACCGTGTTGTTTCTAAATCCAGGGACAGGATAGTCATATGCCATGGCCATCACATCCTCTGTATCTATCCAGTCCATCCTGTACCTACCGTTTTGACCCTGTATGGTCTTTACCTTACCGTAAAATTTCACATGATATAGGAGTTCTGGCCTTGGAAACTCCCAGGGGTTTCCATATCTAAGCCAGCTATCTGGTGACTCAACCTGATACCCATCCCTTATCTTCTGAATGAAGATACCGTATTCATATCTTATCCCGTATCCATATCCTGGGTACTGTAGGGTGGCCATAGAATCGAGGAAACATGCGGCAAGCCTTCCGAGTCCACCGTTACCAAGCCCCGCATCCCATTCGTGTTCTAAGGCCTCCTCAAAGGTTATTCCGAGTATATCTACAGCCTGTCTATATTCATCTGCCATATTGAGATTGAGTATATAATTCCTCAATAACCTCCCTAAAAGAAATTCAAGGGATAGGTAGTAGACCCTTTTTGCATCTATGGTGTAGTACTTCTGCTGGGTCTGTATCCACCTCTTCGCCAGGGTCTGCCTTACACTCAAGACTACAGACTCAAATTTATCCCTTGATGTGGCTGAGTAGAGGTCTTTGGCGAGTTCATGGACAAGGTTCTCCATGAGGTTTCTATAGAGGTTTTCAAGGTTCTCTATCATATATTTTTAACCCTCACAATATATTATCGCCTAATTGTCTCATAACCTTATAGTCTCATGATATTAATATGGATTGTAAAATGCAAGCAAAATTTATAATTTAAGGCCCTCCCATTATACCATTGACTTAACCCTGTGAAAGTGATAGGTTTTTTATAGAAATTTTGCGGCAATCCTTTACTTACATGTTCTCCCATATTCAGAGCTTTTAAGGAGGGGCGGTGGATATTAAGCCAAAAAGTCTTGAAAAGATAGCAAAACTTATAGAAAAGGGCGTTGATATACCAAACCCCATGTCCATTGATATAGGCGATGAGGTAGATATAGATAATATAGCAGGCAATGGGGTAAAGATCTATCCTGGGTGTAGGATATACGGAGAAAAAACAGTGATCTCATCAGGTGTAAAGATTGGATATGAAGCACCTGTAACAATAGATAATTGTCAGTTAGGGGCTTATGTAGAACTAAAGGGAGGATATTTTAACAGGTCTATCTTTCTTGAAAGGTCTAACATGGGCCTTGGTGCCCATGTCCGTGAAGGCTGCATCCTGGAAGAAGAGGCAGGGGGTGCCCACTGTGTTGGTCTAAAACAGACCATTTTATTTCCCTTTGTCATCCTTGGAAGCCTAATCAATTTCTGCGACTGTTTTATGGCAGGAGGGACAAGCAGGAAGGACCACAGTGAGGTAGGCAGTTCTTACATCCACTTCAACTTCACCCCTGATGGAGACAAGGCAACTGCCTCTCTTATTGGTGATGTCCCGAGGGGTGTTATGCTCAACAAACCCCGCATATTCCTCGGTGGTCAGGGAGGCATAGTAGGGCCTGTAAGGATTGGGTTTGGCAATGTGATAGCTGCCGGCTCTATTATCAGGAAAGACTGCACAGAGGAAAACAAGATGATAATAAGTAAGTCAATGCCCAATGCGGTTGTGGATATCCGTCCTGGTGCATACCCTTCTTTCAAAAGGATACTGAAGAACAATATCTTCTATATTGCAAACCTTTTGGCCCTTGAGGAGTGGTATGTCCATGTGAGACAGGGATTCTTTAAAAACATAGAATTTGGCAATCTATTATATGAAGGCCTCTTGGATAAATTGACCCTGGCGAAGAAGGAGAGGATAAAGAGATTAAAAGAACTTGCTGAGAAGACAAAAAAGACAAGACCTGAGTTTTATGATAATTTTGATAAATTAGAAAGGGTCTTTACAAATTATAGGGAAACCACAGAAGGTATCATGGAAAGAGACACATTCCTTGAGGCCATAGAAACTCAAAGAATAGAGTCTGATAAGCCTTATATAGAATTTATAAAGGGCCTCCCAGAGACAGTATCCCTCGTGGGGACAAGGTGGCTCGATACTATTGCAGAAAGGACCTGCAAGAGATCAGCAAATGTTTTACCGAATCTAAAAATCTTTTAGACATAAATTAAAAAAATCAGGAGAGGGTATTATGGGTAGATTATTCGGCACAGATGGGATAAGGGGTGAGGCAAATCGCTATCCCATGAACTCTCAGATTGCCTTTTTAGTGGGTCAGGCAATTACGTATATACTGAAAAAGAGCCGTGCTAAGCCAAGGATAATAATAGGTAAAGACACGAGGATATCAGGTTATATGCTTGAGAGCTCCCTTGAGGCAGGGATAACATCTATGGGCGGCATATCATACCTTGTTGGCGTCCTTCCCACACCAGGGATTGCCTTTATAACCCACAGTATGCGTTCTGATGCCGGCATTGTTATATCTGCCTCTCATAACCCTTATCAGGATAATGGGATAAAGATATTCTCTGGTAATGGCTTCAAACTATCTGATGAACAGGAGGAGACCATAGAGGAGCTCATATTAAACGGTAACCTCTCTGATAAACTCCCGCCTGCCCAAGATATGGGAAGGGCTTATCGGCTTGATGATGTCCTTGGAAGGTATATTGTTTTTCTTAAAAACACATTCCCCAGGGACCTCACCATGGAGGACCTGAAGATTGTTATAGATACTGCGAATGGGGCAACATACAAGGTGGCGCCTATTGCCTTTTTTGAACTTGGTGCAGAGATAGAGGTTATCCACAACAATCCAAATGGCCTCAATATAAACGAAAACTGCGGCTCCCAGCACACATATGACTTAAGAAAGAAGGTTGTTGAATCAGGGGCAAGCATAGGCCTTGCCTTTGACGGGGATGGAGACAGGCTTATAGCAGTGGATGAAAAAGGGGATGAGCTAACAGGTGATCAGATATTGATTATATGTGCTAAGGCACTAAAGGAAGAGGGTAGATTGAAAAATGACCTTGTTGTGAGCACTATAATGAGCAACCTCGGGCTTTCCATAGCATGTAAAAGATATGGTTTAAGATGCCATGCCTCAAAGGTGGGTGACAGGCATGTACTTGAGGATATGCAGAGACTTGGTGCAGTCATAGGGGGGGAGCAGTCAGGCCATATGATCTTTTTAGACCACCACACAACAGGGGATGGCATAATAACAGCCATGCAGCTCATAGCAGTCATGTTAAGGACAGGAAAACCCCTATCTGAGCTGGCAAAACTCATGGAGATATATCCACAGAAGATTATAAACGTCCCTGTTAAGGCCAAACCTGACCTATCAACCATTCCAGGTGTTGTAGATGCCATAAGGCAGATAGAGGCTGAACTAAAAGGCAATGGCAGGGTCCTTGTTCGATATTCAGGTACCCAGAATATGTGCCGTGTCATGGTAGAAGGTCCAAGCGATGAGATAACAGAGAGATACTGCAAACAGATTGCCGATGTTATCCAGAATGAGATAGGTTAGAAAATAATCCCCTTATGTTGGGAGGGATGCATTTCCAAAAGACTATAGACTAAAGACTGTAGACTATAGACTATTGATTAACCATCTTATATTGTACAGACCAAGAGGATGTCAGCAAGGGTAAATCAAAATCTTCTAAAAAACATTTCTGCAAAAATAATTGACAAGTTTGGACAATATGCTACTATCTCTTTTAGGTTTTTTTAGTTAAATCTTAAGGGGGTGAAGCAATGAGTGAGGAGACACCATTATTGGATGAACTTGAAAAAGGGCCGTGGCCGAGCTATGTCAAGGAGATAAAGCGGGCAGCAAAAAAGAAAAAGGCAGCCAAGGACCTGCTTGGGATTCAAGAGCTATCCTACAAGGACAAGGTAACCCACTGGAAACATGGAGGGATTGTAGGCGTTACAGGCTATGGAAGCGGTGTCATAGGCAGATACTGTGACCAGCCAGAGAAGTTTCCTGATGCTGCTGCTTTCCACACTATGCGTATCAATCACCCAGCAGGGTGGTTCTACAACACAAAATCTTTAAGAGAACTATGCGACATATGGGAGCAGTATGGTAGCGGTATGACAAATTTCCACGGCTCCACAGGGGATATAATACTCCTTGGCACGACCACAGAAAACCTCCAGCCCTGTTTTGATGCCCTCACAGAAAAAGGTTTTGACCTTGGTGGCTCTGGTTCAGCACTAAGGACCATAGCAGGGTGTGTTGGGCCTGCCCGTTGTGAATGGGCAAATTTTGACACCTTGAATCTCATATATGATTTAACCTTGGAGTTTCAGGATGAGATCCACAGACCACGCTGGCCCTATAAATTCAAGATAAAGGCCTCTGGTTGCCCTAATGACTGTGTTGCCGCTATTGCCAGGGCAGATTTTACTATCATTGGGACATGGCGTGATAACCTGAGGATCGACCAGGTAGCTGTAAGAAATTATGTGGATCATGGGTTTGACATAAAGACCCTTGTGGTGGGCAAATGCCCAACTGAGGCCCTTGAATGGGACGAGGGTTCAAAAGAACTTAGATTGAAAGCCGATGACTGTGTTAGGTGTATGCATTGTATCAATAAGATGCCAAAGGCAATAAGACCAGGGGTAGACTCTGGTGCCACAATCCTTGTAGGAGGCAAGGCGCCCATTATAAAAGGTGCATATCTATCATGGGTGCTCGTCCCCTTTGTAAAGGTAGAACCGCCATATGAAGAGGTAAAAGACCTCCTGAGGAAGATATGGGACTGGTGGGATGAAAACGGCAGAACCAGAGAGAGACTTGCAGAGCTAATCGAGAGGATAGGCCTCAAGAACTTCTTAAAAGATTTAGGGATTCCCCCTGTACCACAGATGGTATATAAACCCAGGGCAAATCCGTATGTTTATTTTTAAAAAAATGATTTTGAAGATAGAAAAATCTAAGGAGGGCAATCTATGGGAAGGACAGATATAGGGCCACCGGATTATAGGGAGATGCTCCCTGATTTTATAAAGAAAAATTATGGGAAATGGAGATACCACGAGACCATAAGACCAGGGGTTCTTAAGCATGTATCTGAGACAGGTGATGAGGTATATACAGTGAGGGCAGGTTCCCCAAGGCTTCTAAGCGTAGATTCTATAAGGGATATATGTGATATTGCCGACAGATACTGTGATGGTCACTTAAGATTCACAAGCCGTTATAACATAGAGTTCATGACAGATAAAAAGGCAAATGTAGATGGTCTGATAGAGGACCTGAAAAAAATAGGCCTGCCTGTAGGCGGTACAGGCAACAGCGTATCCAACATAGTCCATACCCAGGGGTGGATACACTGTCACAGTGCAGCCACAGATGCATCAGGTATTGTGAAGGCCATAATGGATGAGATGTACGAATACTTTACAAGCATGAAACTCCCTGCCTATGTAAGGATAGCTGTTGCATGCTGTATAAATATGTGTGGTGCTGTGCACTGTTCTGACCTAGCTATCGTGGGTGTCCATAGAAAACCACCCAAGATTGACCATGAGAAGGTCCTTGCCCAGTGTGAGATACCAACAACCATACAGTCATGTCCTACTGGCGCTATAAGACGTCATCCTGACCCGAACATAAAGAGTGTGGTAGTCCGTGAGGACCTCTGTATGTACTGCGCAAACTGTTTCACTGTGTGTCCTGCCATGCCTCTGGCAGACCCTGAAGGTGATGGTGTTGCCATATATGCCGGGGGCAAGGTATCAAACGCAAGGAAACCACCTATGTTTTCAAGGATGGTCGTGCCTTTTCTCCCCAATAATCCACCCCGTTGGCCAGAGGTAGTGGATGTTATAAAAAAGATAGTGGATGTATATGCATCGAATGCAAAAAGATACGAGAGGCTCGGTGAGTGGATTGAAAGGATTGGCTGGGAGAAATTCTTTAAATTAACAGGTATTCCTTTTACAGAACAGCACATAGATGATTTCACCCATGCTGTTGAGACCTACAGGACAACAACACAATTTAAGTGGTAACAGACAACTTTGAAGGGGGTGCAGAATTGCCAGATGAGATAACGAGTGAATTAAAACAAAAGATTGTAGACTATCTAAAGACAGTTTCAAAGGCAAAAAACAGAGAGGTTGCCCGAGCCATAGATGCGGATAAACACCTTGTAGATAAAGCCATTGCAGAACTGAGCAAGGAGGGAAAGATAGAGTATCTATACCTCGGTGCATCCTTTATAAAATTGAAAGAAAATTAATACCTTTGAAAACTTCTACGGGGTTTTAAATGATATGACTGCCCGATTGATGATAGGAGCACCATCAGGCAGATGCGGGAAGACTACTATAACAGTGGGGATATGTGCCTCTTTGAAAAAAAGGGGTCTTGTGGTGCAGCCTTTTAAAAAAGGTCCTGACTATATAGACCCCTCATGGCTTACTGCTGCATCTGGAAGGAGTTGTAGAAACCTTGACCTCTTTATGATGAAAAAAGACACTGTCATGAAGAATTTTTATGACTCCACAGTGGATACAGATATAGCTGTAATCGAGGCAAATATGGGTTTTTACGACTGTGTCAATCCTGATGGCAGAGATAGCCCTGCAAACCTTGCAAGACTCATCAATGCCCCTGTTATCCTTGTTATAAACTGTAGCAGGATGACAAGGAGTGTGGCAGCGATTGTAAAAGGTTTTTTAGAATTCGAGCCTGATAACCATATAAAAGGGGTAATCTTAAACAATGTATCAGGTCAAAGACATGAAAAAAAGCTCATAGACAATATAAAAAAGTACTGCCATATACCTGTCCTTGGCATTTTACCAAGGTCATCCTCTCTTGGCATAGAGGAGAGGCACCTCGGGCTCATACATTTTAAAGAGGATGAATATGGTGAGAATATCATCTCCCATATTGCTGATTTTGTGGAACGCCATATTGACATGGATAGGATAATATCTATTGCAAAAAACTCAATAGATAAAAAACCTTATAAGGATTCTACAGGCACGTACAAAAAAACAAAGATAAGACAGAAGGTAAAAATAGGTATCTTTTATGATAAGGCATTCAGTTTCTATTATCCTGAAAACCTCGAGGCCCTTGAGACAAGGGGTGCAGGCCTTGTGTTTATTGATTCAATGAAAGACAGGCTGATACAGGATATAGACGGACTTTACATAGGCGGTGGTTTTCCTGAACTTTATGGGTCAGAGATTGCAAAAAATTACTCCCTTCTAAAGCAGGTGAGAGGAGCCATTGAGAACTGGATGCCTGTATACAGTGAGTGTGCAGGTCTTATGTATCTCAGTAAAGGCATAAAAACCAATAAAGGTTTTTTTGAAATGAGCGGTGTCATCCCATCATCTGTGGAGATTAAAACAAGACCACAGGGTCATGGCTATATGGAGGTAGAGGTAATCGGAGAAAACCCTTTCTTTAAAAAAGGGACAAAAATCAGGGGACATGAATTTCATTATTCAAGATTATCTGATAATGGACACCTTTATTGTATTTTAAAGGTAAAAAGGGGTCATGGAATAGATGGATACCTTGATGGGATTCTATACAAAAATATGTTTGCCTCTTATATGCATATCCATGCATCCTGTGTTCCTGGATGGGCAGAGAGATTTATCCAGATGGCAATAAAGTACAAACACGGTTATTTCAAAACAGAGAATTTAGATCACAAGGGGGTTTATTATCATGGCAGATGAAAAACAGACAGTCCAGTGTCCTGTGTGTCATACAGAGATAGAGATAGGCTCACAGGTGGCAAAACTATATGGTGCTGTAAGGGCTGCACCCAGGGCCCAGAGTAGTTATGAGGGAAGGGATTATTTCTTCTGCTGTAAGGCATGCAAGAAGAAATTTGATGAAGAACCCAAAAAATACATAAAAGACAAGAAATAGAAAATTGTCTTATCAATAGGAAAAGGCTAAAAAAAGCAACACAGCCTTGCAAAGAGGTATATGGTTAAGATACACCAAAGATCAATTTAGAAAAATTTACATTAAGGAGGTTAAGATCTATGGCAAAGGCAACCCTCGGTAACATGGAGATTGAGATCGATGAGGACGGCTTTATCCAAGAGCCTGAAAAATGGAACCAGGCAATCGCTGAAGACCTGGCAAAGCTTGAGCAGGCATACCCCATGACAGAGGAACACTGGAAGGTGGTGAATTACCTGAGAGATTATTATCTCAAATATGAGATAGCACCACCTATCAGGATGCTGGTAAAACAGACTGGGTTTGACCTGAAAAAGATCTACCAGCTCTTTCCATCAGGCCCAGCAAAGGGTGCATGTAAGATTGCAGGCCTGCCAAAACCTACAGGTTGTGTGTAGAAAAGAAAAGGGGGGAGGGGGACAGGATTCAAGGATTTAGGGTCTAACACATAGAACCCTATATCCCTTGAATCCTATGAATTCTATGAATGCCTTCATTGCCATCCTTACCTACTTTGCATACACCTTCATCATAGTTGCCTATACTGTTAAAATTATCAAATATCTTAAGCTCCCTGTCCATCTTAGGTGGGAGCTCTATCCTGTAATCCATGAAGAGGCATACCAATATGGTGGGTCTTGTTTTGAAAAAAGCAACTGGTGGGATATGGCAAGAAAAAGGCGTAATCTAAAAGGGATTTTATGGCTCTTAAGGGGTTATTTTACCCTCGATGAATATTTTAAAAAAAATCTCTTTTACTGGTTGGGTCTATACCCATGGCACATAGGATTTATATTCATAATTACCTTTCATATACTATGCTTCATGGGTGCACTTTTTATGGTATCAGGCATATCCATATCTCATGATTCACCAGATGTAATAGGGAGATTTTTTTATTATGCCATACTTCTCACAGGGGTTATAAGCTTCATCTCTGGGGCAATAGGAGGTATCATAATCTTGATAAACAGGGTTATTGATAAAAATCTAAAGACCTATGCCTCGCCCCTACAGTTTTTCATGTATCTCTTTACCCTTGCAGTATTCCTAAGTGGTCTTTACTCCTGGCACTATACTGACCCTGATCTACAGGAATACAGACAATTCTGGGTGGGCCTCATTACCTTTAATTTTATAGGTGTTGAAACAGCGACAATGGTGCATATAATATTCTTTGATCTGTTTCTTATCTATCTACCCTTTACCCGCTCCCTCCACTATATAACCCGTTTTTTTGCATTTTTTCTCATCCGCTGGGAAGATACGCCAAATATAAGGGGTGGGGAGCTTGAAAAGAAACTTTTAAAGCAGCTTGACAATAAGATTACCTGGTCAGGCCCCCATATAATGAGTGGAAAACCCTGGAAAGAACAGTAGAATGGACATAAAAGACATAGGCAAAGATTTAGATAGGCTTGTCAAGATCGACCCCAAAGAACTCATCCCCCTGCCACATCCCTATGATGACCCCTCTTTTGAACCTCCTATAAGGGAACTCTCAGATGAACAAAAAATGCGATACGAGGCATCCCTTGACGGTATTGTTGCCATAGGCATACAAAGACCAAAGACAAGACAAGAGGAAGAGACGCTTATAGGGAGATTTCTCTCAGGTCTTGAAAAACTCTTAAGCCCTGAAAACAACTGGACATTCCTACAACCCCTCTATCACTCACTGGAATACTGTGTTAAGTGCCAACTCTGTAATGACTCATGCCCAGCATATATTGCCTCTGGAAAAAAAGAGATATACAGACCTACTTACAGGCCTGAGATACTCCGGCGTATTATCAACAAATACATAAAAAAGAGATCAGGTCTTGTTTTAAAACTCACTAACAGTGATATAGAACTCAACTGGCAGCTTATTGCAAGGCTTGGTGAACTGGCATATCGTTGTACACTATGCAGAAGGTGTGCCCAGACATGCCCCCTTGGTGTGGACAATGCCCTAATTAGCCACGAGATAAGAAAGATATTCAGCCAGGAGATGGGTATAGCACCTAAGGAACTCCATGAATCAGGGACAATGCAGCAAATGAAGACAGGTTCATCTACTGGCATCACCCCTAAGGCCTTTGCAAACATAATAGAGTTTATGGAAGAAGAGTTAGAGGAGAAGACAGGCAAAAGCATAAAGATACCTGTAGACAGAGAAGGGGCTGAGATACTCCTCATCCATAATGCCGGTGAGTTTATGTCCTGGCCGGAAAACACCATGGCCTTTGCCATTATCTTTGATGCAGCAGGTATAGACTGGACTCTATCCAGCGACCTTGCAGGATACGATGCAGTAAATTATGGGGTCTGGTATGATGATATCCAGCTTGCCCGTATTGCAAGGAGACATGCAGAGATAGCAAAGGCACTGAAGGTAAAAAAGATAAATGTGGGTGAATGTGGGCATGCCCATAAGGCCATGATAGTCATAGCAGACAGGGTCTTGACAGGTGATTTAAACATCCCGAGAGAGAGTGCCCTCCCTATCCTTGCTGATATTGTATTAAATGAAAGGATTAAACTTGACCCTTCAAGGAATAATTTTCATGTAACCCTCCATGACCCCTGTAACATGGTGAGGCTCATGGGGATTGTGGAGCCTCAAAGGAAGATACTGAAAAAGATATGCCCGCAGTTTAGAGAGATGGAGCCCCATGGCGTGGAAAATTACTGTTGCGGTGGTGGCAGTGGATTTGCTATCATGCAATCTATGAACTTCCCGGACTGGCGAAACGCAGTATCAGGGAGGATAAAGCTAAAACAGATCCTTGAGGTTTTCTCTGATATTATCTCCCCTGATATAAAAAAGTATGTCTGTGCCCCCTGCTCCAACTGTAAAGGTCAGATAAGGGACATTTTCAATTACTACCATGTATTTGAGAGGTGTAACATCCTCTATGGTGGCCTTGTGGAACTCATTGTAAATGCCATGGAAGACATGAAACAACCCTTTATAGAATGGGAATGGAGATAACAATACATTAAATGGATTTAAGAGAAGTCCTCTTGGAAAAAAGGTCTGATATACTGAGTATGTGGTCTAACATGATTATGGATCAATATCCCCCAGATGCAGCGGTTTTTTATAAAACTGAAAAGGACAGGTTTTTAAATCCTTTAGGATATATAGTAAATGAAGGGCTTGAGTCTATATATGATTGGCTTCTTGGAGAGGGTAAAAATGAGGATTTTAGATATGCCACAGACAGGATTATGAGGGTTATGGCTGTCCAGGATATATCTCCTTCTAAGGCTATATCTTTGGTCTTTATGCTGAAAAAAATATTAAAAGAGGCGGTAAAAGGGGATAGCACCAAAGGCATCCTTGATGAAGAACTAAATGGTCTCTATGAAAAGATAGATGAGATAGCCCTTGTCTTATTTGACATGTATATGGGTTGTCGTGAGGATATCCACCGTATAAGGATGGGTGAGATGAGGAAACAGAACCACAGGATGATGAAAAATATTGATGTCTTGAATAAAAGAAAAGGTTTATGAAGATAATCTTGCCTTTTTTTGCTGTATCAGGTATTGCCGCTGTTATCTACATAGGGGTAAAGGTATATAACCTCCAGTTGGTTTTCGGTATTATCCTGCCATATCTCTGTTTTATCCTTGCCCTCGTAGGCTTTATAGCGAGGATAATAAGATGGGCAGCATCCCCTGTGCCTTTCCACATACCCACTGTCTGTGGCCAGCAGAGGTCACTTCCATGGATACGCTCCAGTAAGATAGATAGCCCTGTGACAGGCTTGGGTGTACTATTCAGGGTCCTAGGTGAGGTCCTGTTTTTTCGGTCCCTTTTCAGGAATGACAGGGCTAATCTCTATGGGGAACAGAAAAGGATTATATACAGCAGCGATAAACTCCTCTGGGTAGGTGCTCTTTTATTCCACTGGTTTCTTCTTGTTATAATCTTAAGGCATCTACGCCTGTTTTTAGAACCTGTCCCTTCCTGGATTATATCCCTTCAGGGTCTTGATGGTATATTTGAGACTACTATGCCAGGTGTCTACATCAGCAATGTCTTTATATCTTTGTCTATTTTGTATCTCCTTTTCAGGAGATTCAGGTCAAGGATAAGATACATATCCCTCCCTGCTGACTATTTTATACTTTTCCTCCTGGGTGGCATTATCTTGTCTGGAATCCTTATGAGACATATATACAGAATAGATATCCTTGATGCAAAGGCCTTTATTATGGGCCTCATATACTTAAAGCCCATGGTCCATGAGGGTCTCGGTGCCATGTTCTATGTCCATCTTGGCCTTGTAAGCATATTGACCCTCTATATACCCCACAGCAAACTCATGCACATGGCCGGTGTGTTTTTAAGCCCCACAAGGAACCTGAAAAACAATAGCCGCATGAAAAGACACATAAACCCCTGGGATTACCCTGTAAAGGTTCATACATATGAAGAGTGGGAGGATGAATTTAAAGATGCCCTAAAAGAGGCAGGGATACCACTGGACAGATAGGTAAGAAATATAATGGAAAAACCAGATGAATTAAAAAAAGACATAGACCTTATCCCCAAAAAAGAGGACTGGATGGACCCAGAGGTGGAATTCAAAAAGGGGAGATACTGTTATGGAGCACCGCTTAAGCATCAGCAGTACTTAGAGCTACCTAATCCAAGGGAGTGGCAACCATCTGATATAGACTGGAGGCTCCCTGAAAACTGGAAAGAGATAATATTAAATGGTATGGCAGACCTGTTAAAAAAGAACCGCTCCTTTAGGCTCTTTATGGATATATGCGTCCGTTGTGGTGCCTGTGCAGACAAGTGCCACTTTTTCTTAGGCTCCGGTGACCCGAAGAACATGCCTGTTTTAAGGGCAGAGCTTTTGCGGTCTGTCTACAGGAGATATTTTACCCTCCAGGGCAGGTTGTTTGGCAGGCTCGCCGGTGCCAGGGAGCTTACTATAGATGTCCTCAAGGAATGGTTTTATTACTTCTACCAGTGCACAGAGTGTAGAAGATGTTCAGTCTATTGCCCCTATGGTATAGACACATGTGAGATCACCATGATAGGAAGGGAACTCCTTAATCTTGTGGGATGTAATATCCAGTGGGTTGTTGAGCCAGCATCTAACTGTTTTAGGACAGGTAACCACCTTGGTGTCCCACCCCATGCCTTTAAAGAGACCTTTGATTTTGCCATAGATGAGATAAAAGACTTAACAGGCATAAAGGTAGAGGCACCTATAAACAGAAAAGGTGCTGAGGTCCTCTTTGTGGCCCCCTCTGCTGATTATTTTGCAAGTCCCCACTGGTTCACCTTCCTCGGATACCTTATGCTCTTCCACGAGATAGGTCTTGATTACACATGGAGTGTCTATGCATCAGAGGGTGGAAACTTTGGCCTCTTTCACTCTATGGAGCTTGCAAAGAGGCTGAATGCCAAGATATATGCCGAGGCAAAAAGACTCAAGGTAAAATGGATATTAGGTGGTGAGTGTGGCCACATGTGGAGGACAATCCATCAGTACATGGATACATTCAACGGGCCTGCTGACTTTCTTGAGGTGCCTGTATCACCTATCACAGGGACAAGATTCGATAATGCCAAATCTACAAAGATGGTCCATATAACAGAATTTACAGCAGACCTTATATACAACAATATGCTCAATCTTGACAAGACAAGGAATGATAAATGGAGGGTCACATTCCATGATTCCTGTAATCCTGCAAGGAGTATAGGGCTCTTTGAGGAGCCACGTTTTATTATAAAAAACACATGCAATCATTTCTTTGAGATGCCAGAAAACACCATAAAGGAGATGACCTTCTGTTGTGGAAGCGGTGCAGGGCTCGGTGCAGATGAGAATTTAGAGATGAGGCTTCGAGGTGGTCTGCCAAGGGCAAATGCCGTTGATTATGTCCGTAAAAGGTATGGGGTAAATATGCTGGCCTGTATGTGCGCTATAGATAAGGCAGCGCTGCCTGCTTTACTTGAATACTGGGTCCCTGGTGTTGAGGTCTGTGGTGTCCATGAGCTTGTGGGAAATGCCCTTGTTATGAAGGGGGAAAAGCAAAGGGATACAAATCTAAGAGGCGAGCCCATTATGGCTGAAGAAAAAGGATAGTTATGTTGAAGATAATAGCTGGACTTGTCTGTTTCCTCATAATACTTTTTAGCCCTGTGGGGTATAATATCATAACAGGCAGGACATACTATGTCCCAATGCTTAAGGTACCTCAAGGAGACTGTGTGGAGAGCACAGTTTATATGAGAAAGAGGCATATGGAGGTCCTTGAAAGGTGGAGAAACGCCTATGTTAGAGACGGGATAAAGAGATATATATCTATAAATGGCATCTACAGGATAGGACTGACAGGCACGTGCCTTAAGTGCCATTCCAACAAGGCAGAGTTCTGTGACCGCTGTCACGATTATGGGGGAATAAAACCAAAATGCTGGGACTGTCATCATATACCTGAGGTAAAGGCAGAGAAATGAACAGGAGGGATTTCTTAAAATTTGCAGGTGTGCTGGCCTTCGGGGTAGCAGCCCATCAGACTGTAAACATCATATCTCAGTCCAGGGCAAAGGAGGAAAAAAAATCAACAAAGACCTGGGCTATGGCAGTAAGCTTTAGTGCCTGTGCAAGGCGAGAGGGCTGCAAGGATTGTATAGATATATGCCATCTCATCCATAATGTCCCTGAATTTGATAATCCTAAAGACGGACTTCGGTGGATATGGCAATCACCATATGAGGTAGTATTTTCTGACCAGACAAATCTCTTTAACAAGGGCATGCTAAAGAATCTCTCAGTCCTCTGTCTCTGTAACCACTGTGATAACCCACCATGTGTAAAGGTATGCCCTACAAAGGCAACGTGGAAAAGGGAAGACGGCATAGTTATGATGGATTACCATAGATGTATAGGCTGCAGATACTGTATGGCAGCCTGTCCATATGGTGCCAGGAGCTTTAACTGGAGGGACCCAAGGCCTTTTCTAAAAAAGATAAACACGGATTACCCAAACAGGATAAAAGGTATTGTGGAGAAGTGTAGTTTCTGCGAGGAGAGGCTTTCACAGGGTCTTATTCCTGCCTGTGTTGATACTTGCCCTGAAAAGGCTCTTATCTTTGGGGACCTAAACGACCCTGAATCAGATATCTCAAGGGCATTGAGGGCGAGATTTAGCATACAGCGTAGACCCTATCTTGGCACAGGGCCAAGGGTATTCTATATCTTCTGAGGACTTATGATAGAAAAGGCATTAAAGGGCAGTTCAAGATACTGGTTGTGGATAGGATTCTTTTTTATCCTTGTTGTAACAGGTTTTTTATCTTATCTTAAGCAGCTTGAAGATGGCCTTGGTATAACAGGCATGGGCAGAGATGTCTCCTGGGGTCTCTATATTGCAAATTTTACTTTTTTTGTAGGTGTTGCTGCATCTGCTGTGGTTGTTGTCCTGCCGTACTACATCCATGACTATAAGAGGTTTAAGGACATAACTATAC